>CAYMFP010000069.1:0-11561 GCA_964389385.1 uncultured Phycisphaeraceae bacterium
CGAACCCCACCTCCCCGACGCTCCCGCCCCGGGAAGCTACGCCGCGCTCGCCCAGAGCAGCGCCTCGTCGATCTCCCCGAGCCCGAACGCCCGGACCCGCTCGACCGGCAGCGGCCCCGCGAGCTGCTGCCGCCGCCGCGGGCCCGCGCCCACCACGGCCACCCGCGCCAACCGCCCGGCGTACCTCTGCTCCGCGTCGATCCCCTTCCACAGCCAGAGGAACCGCTCGCGCGCGTGCGGGTCGTCCAGAACGATCACCACCCGGGCCTGCCCGTACTGCGCGAGCGCGAGGTCCAGACGGTGCATGATGACGGCGAAGTCGTCGTGCCCGGGCTCGCCGGTCAGGCGGAAGCCGAGCGTGGGGCCGCCGGTGTGCTCGAGGGTGCGGACCATGGGCGCACTCCTTGGGCCTCGTCCCGCAGCAGGGTTCGCCCGCCGCCCGATCGCGGATGAGCCCGCCGCACGCGCCGCGGCCGGAAACCTCCGGCCTCCCCCTCGGATCGGCCGCCCATTCCCCCGACCTGAGCCCCGCCCCGGCAGCCCCAGCCTCTTTTCCACCCCGTTCCCACCCTGCTCCCGCCCCTTGCCGCGCCCCCGGCTCCGCCCGCCCCGTTCGGCCCTCTTTCCGCTACAGTCCGGCCCCATGCCGATGCACCTCGAATCCGACCGCTCCGAAGTCCGCTACGACGCCCCCACGCTCGCCCGGCGCCTCCGCCGCTCCGCGATCGAGGGCGCCGCCCGCTGGCGCTCCGGCGGAGACGGCTCGCTCGTCGGGGACCGCATCGCCCGCTTCGTCGATCCGCAGGCCGGCGGGCGGGCCGACGTCCCCTTCCCCGGGTACGCGGCCCCCCTGCAGGTCCGCGGCCCGGCGATCGGCGCCACGCCCCTCGTCCCCCGGTTCGCGACGCCCCGCGGCTACTTCGCCTCCCGCATCGCCCTCCCCCCGGGGACCGACCTCTACGGCCTCGGCGAGAACGCCGGCCCCCTCCGCCGCAACGGCCGCGTCGTCGAGTGCTGGAACTGGGACCGCTTCGGCTACGACGACACCGCCCTCTCCCTCTACCAGAGCCACCCGTTCGTCCTCGGCGTCCGCAACGACGGCTCGGCCTTCGGCGTCATCGCCGAAACGACCCACCGCTGCGAGATCGACCTCACCCACGGCATCACCTTCCGCGCCCTCGGCCGCCCCTTCGCCGTCGTCGTCATCGAGCGCGACCACCCCGCCCAGGTCGTCGAGGCGCTCGCCGAACTCACCGGGCGGATGGAACTCCCGCCCCTCTGGGCGCTCGGCTACCAGCAGTGCCGGTGGTCGTACTACCCGGAGGCCCGGGTCCGCGAGATCGCCGCGGAGTTCCGCGCCCGCCGCATCCCGTGCGACGTGCTCTGGCTCGACATCGACTACATGGACGGCTACCGCGTCTTCACCTTCGACCGCGAGCGCTTCCCCGACCCCAAGCGCCTCACCGACGACCTCCGCGCCCAGGGCTTCCGCACCGTCTTCATGATCGACCCCGGCATCAAGAAGGAGGACGGCTACGCCGTCTACGACGCCGCCCGCCTCGGCGACCACTACGTCAAGGACCGCGACGGCCGCCCGTACGTCGGCGCGTGCTGGCCCGGCGCCGTCTGCTTCCCCGACTTCACTCGCGCCCGCACCCGCGCCTGGTGGGCCGACCTCTACCGCCCCTTCATGGACGCCGGCGTCGACGGCGTCTGGAACGACATGAACGAGCCGGCCGACTTCCGCCCGCCGCCGCAGACGACGCAGACGATCCCCTCCGACGCCTGGCACGACGCAGACGCCGACCTCGGCGGGCCCGACACCCACGCCCGGCACCACAACATCTACGGCATGCAGATGGCCCGCGCCACGCTCGAGGGCATCAAGGCCGCCCGCCCCGACCGCCGGCCCTTCGTCCTCACCCGCTCCAACTTCCTCGGCGGGCACCGCTACGCCGCGACCTGGACCGGCGACAACACCTCCGACTGGCGACACCTCGGCTGGTCGATCCCGATGGCCCTGAACCTCGGGCTCAGCGGGCAGCCGTTCGTCGGACCGGACATCGGCGGCTTCCTCGGCGACGCCACCCCCGACCTCTTCGCCCGCTGGATGGGCATCGGCGCCCTGCTCCCCTTCAGCCGGGCGCACTCCATCGCCGGCTCCGCCCCGCACGAGCCCTGGGCCTTCGGCGAGGACGTGGAGGCCACCTGCCGCCGCGCCCTCGAACGCCGCATGCGCCTGATGCCGTACCTGTACACCCTCTTCCGCGAGGCCTCGCTCACCGGGCTCCCGGTCGTGCGCCCCGCCTTCTTCGCCGATCCCGCGGACCTGCGCCTCCGCTCCGTCGACGACGCGTTCCTGCTCGGCGACGACGTGTACGTCCGCTGCTCGCACAGCCCCGCCACCGCCGCGCCCTCCGCCCCGCTCCCCAAGGGCCACTGGCACGCCTTCGAGATCGTCGACACCGGGCCCTACGGCGAGCCGAACCTGCCGCGCCTGCACGCCCGCCCCGGCGCGATCGTCCCGCTCGGCCCCGTCATGCAGCACACCGGCGAGAAGCCGCTCGACCCGCTCACCCTGCTCGTGAACCTCGACGACGACGGCCGCGCCGACGGCCTGCTCTACGAGGACGACGGCGACGGGCACGCGCACCGCGACGGCGCCTACCGCCTCACGCGCTACGCCGCCGAGCGCCGGCGCAGGAGCCGCGAGGTCGTCGTGCGCACCGCCGGCCGCGAGGGCGACCGGCCGACCGCGGACCGCCCCGTGATCGTCGAGCTGCTCTTGGGCGATCAGCGCGTCGCCCGCGCCGAGGGCCGCGACGGGGAGGAGATCGTCGTCGGCGTCTGAACGCCGACGCGCCTCCGCCGCTCATCCCCCCGGCGCCCGGCGTTCAGAGGATCTCGACGACCTCGAACCGCTTCACGCCGCGCGGCGCGTTCACGCGGATCGTCTCGCCGACGCGCGCCTTCATCAGCGCCTCGCCCATCGGGCTCGTCGCCGTCACCTCGACGTAGTCCGCCGGCATCTCGCCCGACGCCTCGCCCACCAGCTTGTACAGGTCCTCGTCCCCGTCCGAGAGATCGCGCAGCTTCACCGTCGAGCCGAGGAAGACCACGCCGCTGGCCTTCATCGAGTCGTCGACCACCTGCGCGTTCTTCAGCTTCTCCTCGAGCCGGCGGATCTCCGCCTCCTCCAGGCCCTGCTGCTCCCGCGCCGCGTGGTACTCGGCGTTCTCCTTCAGATCGCCCAGCGCCCGCGCCTCCGCGATCCGCTCCGACATCACCGGGCGGTTCGCCTTCAGCTCGTCCAGACGCTTCTGGAGCTGCTCGCGCTCGGCCTGTGTGATCAACTCCATGACGATGCTCCGTCCGATCCTCTCGGCGTATCCAACCGGGCGGGGTCCCTCCCACGCCGCAGCGGTAAACCTAGGCCTTCACTTCGCCCGCGGCCAAAAAACCGTCGCGCCGCGGGGCGAGCACGCTCACCAGCGCCCCCCACAGGAACACGCCGCACCCGGCGAACGCCGTCGCCGCGATGCCCCGCCAGTGCTCCGGCAGCATCTCCGCCGGCTGCCCGCTCGCCAGGCGATCGCGCCCCAGCTCGTACACGCCGAGCACCGGGCTCAGCGACCACCCCGGCAGCGTCGTCTCCGGCGACCGCGCGGGCCCTTCCCGCATCGCCAGCAACGGCCCGACGCTCACCAGCGCCACCACCCCGAGCATCGCCCCCGCCCGCACAGCCATCTGCCCCGCCCCGACCCCGCCCCTCGCGTCCGGCCCGGTCCGCGCCAGCGACAACGCCCCCGCCAGCACGCCCCCGATCAGCAACGCCCACGCCCCCAGCAGCGCCGACTGCCCCGCGATCACCTCGAGCGGCCACCCCGCCAGCACCCGCTGCGGCCACAGCAGCGCCTGCGCCGGGATCAGCAGCACCAGCACGTCCGCCAGCACGTGCGCCGGCGTCCGCCGCTCCGGCGCGGCCTGGCTCAGCCGCACCATCGGCCACAGCACCGCGATCCCCACCGCGATCAGCACCACCAGCGTGCGCGCCGCCGGGCGGTACAGCTCCCCCCCGAGCGAGCGCGGGTGCATCGCGATCGTCCCGAACATCAGGACCGTGCAGAGCATCAGGTACAGCGTCCACCCCAGCGCGAAGACGCGCGGCTCCCCCCGCCGGTGCGACCAGTCCGGGCGCGTGCGCGGCGTGCGCCCGAAGATGTCGCGGTCCTCGCCCGGAGGCGCCGGCGGAGGCGACATCGCCCCCGCGTGCTCGCCCGTCCAGACTCCAGGCTCGGCGTCCATGGGAACCAGTCTACGTCCGCCCCACCGCCCCGCGAACCGCGTACGCCCCCGACCGCCCCGCCGCCCGCCCCGGCCCCCCTACCGCCGCTTGGCCGGCGGCACGGGATCCGGCGTCGGCCTCGGCAGGTCGTCGATCATCACCTCGGGCCCCCAGATCTCCAGCAGCGGCTGCCCCGCGTCCACACGCCCCCCGCTCGCCGGGTTCTGGTGCACGCTCCGCAGGAACGCCAGCTTGCGCTCGTCGGAGTTCTCCCCCGGATTGAACGTCTCCAGCGGCCCGCCCCACACGATCCGGGTACCGAACTTCGTGATGATGTTCAGCCGGTCGCGGTTGTCCCGCTCGATGTCGATCCCCGCGATCTGGTCGAAGAACCACTCGTGGCTCAGCAGGTGCAGCAGCTTCGCCGCGTGCTGCACGTTCGGGTCCGGCCACGGCCCGGCGTACCGCTTCCGCTCGTCCGGATCCGCCGGCCCGATCCCCACCCCGCTGATGAACGGCAGCCCGCTCCCGTCCCGGTCGTACACGACCGGCATCGGATACCCCCGCGCCGAGAGCAGGCGGTCGACCTCGCGCCCCCCCTCCCGCCACCGCACCGCGGCGAACGGGGTCCGCCAGTCCCCGTCGATCACCACCCGCCCCTCCGGGTCGCGCGTCACGCTCGGCGTGCCCACGAACCACCCGGAGCCCTCCAGCCACTCCCCGATCCGGCGCAGCGCCCGCCCGTCCAGCGGGTCGGCGTCCCCGTACCGCTCCGCCGCATCCCGCAGCAGCCACAGCTGGTAGGCCTGCGGGATCCAGGTCCGCTCGGCGCCCGGCGAGACCGGCCAGCGGAACACGATCGGGGGCGACGCTTCAACGCCGCCCGCGGCGCTCCCGGCCGAGACGAGCTGCGCCTGCGCCAGCCCGTTCGCCCGCGCCTCCAGCCGCCGCAGCCCGAGCGTCCCCCCCACCCCCACGGCCACCAGCCCGGTGAGGCTCAGCCCCACCGTCGCCGCGCGACGCAGGTCCTCCGGCGAGAACTCCGGCGCCCGCTTGCCCTTGGCGGGCTTCCGTGGCTTCCGGGCGGGCTTCTTCGCGGGCTTCGGCTTGCTGGCTCGGGACATCGTCCGACAGTATCGGCGCGGTCGGGCGGCCGACGCCAGCCCCTCACCCGCGGGCCGGCGCCAGCGCGAGCCCCACCAGGTGGTTGCACAACGCCGCGAAGTCCATCCCCACGGCCGCCGCCGCCTTCGGGAGCAGGCTCGTCGGCGTGAACCCCGGCATCGTGTTCAGCTCCAGCAGCCACGGCGTCCCGTCGTCGGCCAGCATGAAGTCCACCCGGCACAGGTGCCGCACGCCGAGCGCCTGCGCCACCCGCAGCCCCGCCTCCTCCACCGCCTCGACCACCCCCGGCGGCAGCTCCGGGCTCGCCCGGTAGACGGTGTCCCCCCGCTCGTACTTCGCGTGGAAGTCGTACACCCCCGTCTTCGGGTTGATCTCGACGATCGGCAGGGCCGTCAAGTCGCCCCCGCGCTCCAGGATGCCGAGCGTCAGTTCGCGCCCCGCGATCATCCGCTCGACCATGTAGACCCGCCCCGGGTGCTCGTCCCGGCTCTCCGCCAGGTCGTTCGCCACGGCCAGCCGCGCCGCCTGCCACTCCTCCTCCGTCCGGCAGACGTGCAGCCCGACGCTCGACCCCTCGTGCACCGGCTTCACGACCACCGGCAGCGGCAGCGGGCACCGCGTCGACGCGATGTTGAGCACCGCGCACGCCGGCGTCGCCACGCCCGCCCGCGCGGCCGCCATCTTCGTCGCGACCTTGTCCATCGCCAGCGCCGCGGCCGCGCTGCCGCACCCGATGAACGGCCGCTGCGGCTGCGACTCCAGGATCGCCTGCAGCTCGCCCCCCTCCCCCCACCCGCCGTGCAGCACCGGGAAGACGACGTCCCCCGCCATCGCCGCGATCTCCTCCGGCGTCGGGCGGTGGATGACCTGGTAGTTCACCTTGTACGTGCCGAGCCCGTACAGCGCGTCCGTCACCGCGCGCGAACTCGTCAGGCTCACCGACCGCTCGGCGTCCGGCCCGCCACCCAGCACCAGCACCGTCGGACGCGTGTCGACGCTCACGCCCGCCCTCCCGGCCCGCCCCCCGGATGCCCGTGCAGCACGGCCAGACGCTCGGGCCGGCGCGACCAGACGACCACCTCCGGCTCGAGCACGACGCCGAACGCGTCGAAGACCCGCCGCCGGACCTCGCCCATCAGCGCGATCACGTCGGCGGCCCGCGCATCCTTCGCCGTCGTGATGAAGTTCGCGTGCCGCTCGCTCACCGTCGCCCCGCCGACCGAGAGCCCCTTGCACCCCGCGCGGTCGATGAGCATGCCGGCCGAGACGCGCCCCCCCGCCGGAGCGACGCCCTCCAGGTCCGCCGCGAGCGTCGGGTTCTTGAAGCAGCACCCCGCCGAGCGCTCCGTCATCGGCTGCGTGCGCCGCTTGTAGGCGTTGCACTCCTGGTACCGGGCCCTGAGCGCCGCCGGATCGCCCGGCGTGAGCCGCAGCTCCGCGGCCGTGACGAGCAGCCCGCCGAGCCCGCTGCGGCGGTAGCCGAACGCGATCTCCGAACGCTCGAGCGTGATCTCCCGCCCGTCGCGCGTCAGCGCGTGCACGCGCTCCACGACGTCCGCGATCTCCCCGAACGCCCCGCCCGCGTTCATCACCCGCGCCCCGCCGAGGCTCGCCGGGATCCCGGCGAGCCCCTCGATCCCCCCGAGCCCGAGGCGGCAGGCCTCGGGGATCATCTTCTGCAGCGAAGCCCCGGCGCCCGCCCGGACGAGCCCCCGCCCGTCGACCGGCTCGACCCGCGCGAACGCCGATCCCTCCGACCCCAGATCCACCACCAGCCCGTCCACCCCCTCGTCGTCCACCAGCAGGTTCGCGCCGTCGCCGATCACGCGCAGGCCGGGGTCGATCTCCAGGCAGCGCGCCAGCTCCGACGCGTCGCGCGGCGCGGCGAAGCGTTCCGCCCCCCCGCCGATGCGGAACCACGTCCGCAGCGGCGCCCGCTCGCGGATCTCGACCTCGCCCGGCGCCGCGGCCACGCTCACGCCCCACCCCCGGCGCCCGCCCCCCCGCCGAGCGCCAGGTACGCCTCGGCGATCCGGTTCACCGGCCCCGCCCCCATCGTCACCAGCACGTCCCCCGGGCGGCAGACGTTCTCGAGGTGCTCCACGATCGCCTCGAACGGGTACAGGTGCATCGCGCGGATCCCGCGCCGGCGCAGCCGGTCCACCAGGTCCGCCGCAGAGACCTTCGCCCGCTCCGCCTCCGAGTCCCGAACGAAGTAGATGTGCGGCACGATCACCACGTCCGCCTGCCCGAAGCTCGTCGCGAACTCCTCGAGCAGGAACCGCGTCCGCGAGTGCTGGTGCGGCTGGAAGACGCACACCAGCCGCCCGTCCCGCCGCTCCGGCCGCTCGTGCTCGCGCAGCGCCCGCAGCGTCTTGTCGACCTCCGTCGGGTGGTGCCCGTAGTCGTCGTACACGCGCACCCCCCCGCGCTCCCCGAGCAGCTGCGTCCGCCGGTGGATCCCCCGGAACGCCCCCAGCGACGCCGCGAGCCGCTCCGCGTCCGCCCCGGCGATCTGCCCGAGCGCGCACGCCGTCGCCGCGTTCATCGCGTTGTGCTCGCCGGGCAGGTTCATCGTCCACCGCACCGCCGTCCCCCGCTCGCGGTTCGTCAGCGTCGCCTTGCGGAACGACGGGTCGTAGTGCACCACCCAGTCCGCGCCCGGCGAGTACCCGATCGTCTCCACCCGGCACTCCAGCCCCGCCGTCACCTCGCGCCGGTGCGCTCCCTCGTGCGCGATCAGCAGCGTGCCCCCGCGCTCGGCCGGGGGCACGAGCAGCGCGAACTGCCGGAACGCCTCCACCACCGCGTCCAGCGACCCGTAGATGTCCAGGTGGTCCGCCTCCACCGACGAGACCGACGCGATCAGCGGGCGGTAGTTGTGGAACGAGCGGTTGAACTCGCACGCCTCGACGCACAGCAGCCCCGGACGCCCCGCCAGCGGGCCCGACGGGATCTCCGCCGCGCCGAGCCGGAAGCCCGCGAACGCCGTCTCCTCCGCCTCCCCCAGGCACCCGCCCGCGAGCTGCGGGCACGTCGCCCCCACGATCACCGACGGGTCCAGCCCAGCGTCCGTCAGCGCGCACCCCAGCATCGCCGCCGTCGTGCTCTTCCCGTGCGTCCCCGCCACCGCGATCCCCGTCCGCGTCGTCATCGCCGCGCCGAGCGCCTCCGCGTACGTCAGCACCGGCAGCCCGCGCCGCACCGCCTCCAGCATCTGCGGATGGTCCGGCTTGATCGCGGCCGAGGCGATCAGCCCGTCGCACTCCTCCGGCAGCGCCCCCCCCGCCGGCTCCGGCTCGACCGGAACCCCGTGCGCCTCCAGCCCCCGCGTCACCGCCGTCACCGACGCGTCCGACCCCCGCACCGGCACGCCCTCGCTCTGGATGAGCCGCGCCAGCGCCGACATCCCGCACCCCCCGATCCCGAGCATGTACGGCCGCGCGAACCGCCCGACCCGGGGCCTCGGCGCCGGACGCGGAGCCGGCGCAGCGCCGGACGGGGAAGCGGGGCGGGAAGCAGGTCCGGCGGCGGGCAGGGTCATCGCAATGCCTATCGGTCAGGCGGGCTCCGGCGGCTCACCCGCCGGAACGTTCCGCCCCCGGCGCGCGCCCCCCCCCCCCCCCCCCCATTCCACCCCGCGGCGTCTCAGGCCGGCACCTTCGCCGCCGCCTCGACCGCCGTGCGGAACATGATCTGCGCCGGCGTCGGCCCGCTGCGCACCGAGCGGTCCAGCCGCGTCCAGAACGGGTGCCGGTTCCAGGCCGTGTACCGCTCCGGGTGCGGCATGAGCCCGAAGATCCGCCCCCCCGCGTCGCAGATGCCCGCGACCGCCCCGGCGCTGCCGTTCAGGTTCTCCGCGTACCGCAGCACCACCTGCCCGCGCTCCTCGAGCGCCCGCAGCGTCTCCGGGCTCTCCGGCACGAAACGCCCCTCCCCGTGCGCGATCGGGAGCTGCATGATCTCGTCCGGCAGCCCGTCGGGCAGCTCGCTCGTCCACAGGCACCGCGTGTTCGGCTCGATCCGCATCACCCCCCACCGGTCGATGAACCGCCCCGTCGCGTTCTCGCACAGCGCCACCGTCTGCCGCGGCGGCTCCTCCGGCCAGTCCTCCCCAGCCGCCGGCCCGGGCAGCAGCCCCACCTGCACCAGCACCTGGAACCCGTTGCAGGGCCCGAACATCGGCGTGCCCCGCTGCGCCGCCTCGCGCAGCTGCGGCCACAGCCGCTCGCGCAGACGCGCCGCGAAGATCCGCCCGCTCGCGATGTCGTCCCCGTAGCTGAAGCCCCCCGGGATCGCGAGCAGGTCCGCCCGCAGGATCCGGTCCGGGTCGGCCGTCAGCCGGTCGATGTGCACGAGATCCACCCGCGCCCCCGCGTCCTCGAACGCGCGGCACAGCTCGCCCTCGCAGTTCGTGCCGGCGGCTCGGATGACCAGGGCCAGGGGACGCTGGGGCATGCTCGATGATAGGAAGAGCCGGGCCGCCGGGGGCGGACGCCGGATCGCGGCCCGCCCGGCCCCCTGCCCGCGCACGCGCCGCTCCGGACCGGGCGCCCGCTCCCCGCCCGGGCGAAAACGCGCCTTCGCTCCATATACTCACGTTCCGCCGTTGAGGGACGGCGACCGCTTTTCATCCGTGTCCAGCGCCGCTCGGCGCCCCCCAACGTCCGAGGGAGAATCATGCCGGCCGTCTACCCGTTCCGCGCCGTTCAGTACAAGCAGGGCAAGGGCGACGTCTCCACCGAGATCGCCCCGCCGTACGACGTGCTCGACGCCAAGCAGAAGGCGGCCCTGCTCGAGCAGAACCCGGCCAACGTCGTCGGGTTCGATCTCCCCCACGTCCCCGCCAAGGAACTCGGCCCCCCCGAGGCCTACTCCGGCGCCGCCGACGCCTACCGCAAGTACCTCGCCGACGGCGTCCTCGCCCAGCGCGAACGCCCCGCCATGTTCGCCTACCGCCAGACCTTCGAGTACCTCGGCAAGACCTACCAGCGCTCCGGCATGGCCGTCACCGTCGACACCCGCCCCCTCGGGCCCAGCACCGACGGCAAGGGCGGCATCCTCCCGCACGAGCAGACCTTCAGCGGTCCCAAGGAGGACCGCATGGCCCTCATGAAGGCCTCCCGCACCCAGTTCAGCCCCGTCTTCGGCCTCCACCCGGACGAGGACGGCGCCGCCACCGCCATCCTCCACGAGGTCATGGCCTCCCGCGAGCCCGACCTCACCGGCCGCCTCGCCGACGGCGTCCTCCACGAGGTCTGGACCGTCGAGGACGAGGCGACCATCCGCCGCTACCAGCAGGCCCTCGACGGCGAGGACGTCTTCATCGCCGACGGGCACCACCGCTACAACACCGCCGTCAACTACCTCGCCCACCTCCAGGAGCAGGGCGACCTTCCCCCGGACCACCCCGCCCGCCGCACCATGATCGTCCTCGTCGGCATGTCCGACCCCGGGCTCGTCATCGGACCGACCCACCGCGTCCTCGGCGGCATGCAGGACTACTCCATCGAGGCCTTCCAGAAGGCCGCCCAGGGCATCCTCGAGATCGAGGCCATCGAGAACGATCCCAAGCTCATCGAGCGTTCCATGGAGTCCGCCCTCGCCCGCGGGCACCACAACGTCTTCGGCCTCCTCGACTACGCCACCGGGCTCTGCTTCACCGCCTGGCCCGCCGTCGACGACCCGCTCGAGGACAAGTTCCCCAAGAAGCCCGAGGCCTGGCGCCGACTCGACGTCGCCCTCATCCAGCACCTCATCGTCGAGGACATCTGCGTCCCCGCCCTCAACCGCGGCGAGGAGATCAAGTGGGCCTTCCCCCACTCGATCGACGAGGTCATCGCCATCGGGCGCGGCGAGGAGACCGGCAGCGCCATCAAGGGCGGCGGACGCCCCCAGCTCGCCATCATCGTCCGCCCCACGCCCCTCGACGCCGTCCGCGACGTGAGCAAGGCCAACGAGCTCATGCCCCAGAAGTCCACCTTCTTCTACCCCAAGCTCGCCACCGGGCTCTTCATCAAGTCGCTCGAGCCCCAGCCCGCGGCCGTCACCGCCTGACGCCCGCCGCAGACGCCCGAACCACAAGGGACCCCTCCCGCCGGAGGGGTCCTTTCTTTTCTTGCGCCGGCCCTCCCCCCGCCCTTCCCCCCCG
>CAYMFP010000070.1:0-258 GCA_964389385.1 uncultured Phycisphaeraceae bacterium
CCGCCCGCAGGATGTCCGACACGCACGACGGCAGCAAGCATCCGCCCGCCCTGGTCCCGGGAGGGCTCCCCCCGGTCCGAGGCCGCGTCTCGCCGCTGGAACTGCGCGAGCTGTTCTGGCAGAACATGATGCGCGAGATCCTCACCTCGCTCGCCGTCACCGCCCGCTCCGGCGGACGCCTCGCCGCCGCCGCGGCCGGCGCCGCCCAGGGCGCCGGGCCCATCGATGACCTCTTCGACGGTCGCCTCGGCGTCGTCA
>CAYMFP010000070.1:268-11520 GCA_964389385.1 uncultured Phycisphaeraceae bacterium
ATCGCGTTCGTGCTGTTTCCGCGGCCCGACTTCCGTGACGACATCGACAACTCCGTCGTCGCGCGCATCCTGCTCGACGGCACCCCGTTTGTGCTCTCCATCCTCCCGGATCGCTTCGAGCAGGCGATCGATGTCTTCCTGCAGGACACCCCGGCCGACCGGTCACCGCCCTCGGCAAGCGCATCCCCATCGCGGACATCTACCCCGTCTTCGCTTGCTCGATCGGGGGCACGCAGACCGAGCGCATGCTCTCGGCCGACGTCCAGTGCTCCGTCTTCCAGATCCGCACCCCCGGCGGCGAGATCCACACCATCCCGGTCTCGGAGATCCGCTCGTTCCACTCCCTGACCGAGGACCTCGTCAAGCAGATCGAGCGGTCGGCCCGGGAGCGGGCCGAGGCCGAGCGCAAGGCCGCCGAGAGCCAGGCGACCAGCGAGTCCGTCAAGGACAGCAAGCCCTTCGGCTTCGCGGCCTTCACCCAGCTCGCCCGCTCCCTCGAAACCCCCATGCCGGACCCCGCCCCCGCCGAGCCCGACCCCGAGCCGCCCGAGGCCCCGCCCGAACCGGCCCCGGACGTTCACCCGGAGGCCGATCCGGAATGATCTTGCGGGTCGTGCGCGCGTCCGGGAACACGTCGCCCCGCTCGTTCGTTTGTCATTTCGGGACCGGCCGAGGAGCCGGCAGCCCTCGCGGACGCATCCCGCCCCCTCGGCGAGCCGAATCTGCGCCGAAGGCGCGAGCGCCCGCAGGAAGGACCGATTGAGGACCCTGATCGCCATCCCGGTGTTCAACGAGGAGCGCCACCTGGAGGACGTCCTCCGGGAGGTCCGCCAGTACGCCGACGACGTGCTCGTGATCGACGACGGCTCGACCGACCGCACGCCGCAGATCATCGCCCGCCTCCGCGACGAGCTCGGGCTCGACGTCATCCAGCGCGACGAGAACGTCGGCTACGGACGCTCGATGCAGGACGCCTTCGATCGCGCCGCCGAGCGCGACTTCGACTGGGTCATCACCATCGACTGCGACGAGCAGCACGAGCCCGCGAGCATCCCGCGCTTCGTCGAGGCCGCCAAGTCCGGCGCCTTCGACATCGTCTCGGGCTCGCGGTACATGAACTTCGACGAGAACCTCGTCGAACGCGACGGCAACCCGCCCCCGGACCGACGCGCCATCAACCACCGCATCACCCTCGAGATCAACGACCGCCTGGCCTCCTGCCTCGGCTCGCCTCTCACCGACGCGTTCTGCGGCTTCAAGGCCTACCGCGTCGAGGGGCTCAAGCGCCTCGAACTCAGCGAGAACGGCTACGCCTTCCCGATGCAGTTCTGGGTCCAGGCCGCGGCCGCCGGGCTCCGCGTCGGCGAGATCCCCGTCCGCCTCATCTACACCGACGAGCCCCGCAGCTTCGGCAGCGGGCTCGACGACCCGCAGCGACGCCTCGCCTACTACCGCCGCGTCATGCACTGCGAACTCGAGAAGTGCGCCTCGCGCCTCCCCGACTCCGCGCTCGAGGGCGTCAGCGCCGCCGGGTGCGGCTGACCGCCTCTACCGTTCCGCATGCCGCCAGAGCCGCCGGATCTGCTCGTCGATCCGCCCGCGACGGAGTGGGCCGCGACGCTGCTGCGCCGCGACCACCCCCGCCTCCGGGCCTTCCGCCGGCAGCTCGGCCTCCCCGCCGACCGCCCGATCGTCATGACCGGGCACCAGCCCGCGCTCTGGCACTGCGGCGTGCTCGCCAAGTTCCTCGCCGCCGACGCCGCGGCCCGCGCCCTCGGCGCCGCTCCCGCGACCCTGCTGGTGGACCAGGACGTCGGCGACCCCGCCGCCGTCCGCCGCCCCGAACGCGGGCCCGACGGACGCTGGACCCGACGCGAGGAGAGCCTCCTCGACGGGGGCCCCGAGGGCGTCGACGTCCCCTTCGCCGCCCAGGCCCCGCGCCCGCCGAGGCGCCCGCTCCCCCCCGGGTTCCCCGCCGACGTCGCCGAGGCTCTCGCCGAGACCGCCTCCGGCGCCTCCGCCGGGCGGCAGGTCTTCGCCGCGGCCCTGCGTCTCGCCGAGGCCCGCGTCGGGCCGCTCGGGCTCGCGCACGACCCCGACCTCTCGGCCTCCGAACTCCAGGGGACCGATCTCTTCGCCGAACTCGTCCGGCGCATGCGGGCCGATCCGCACGCCTGCGTCGCCGCGTACAACGAGGCCGTGCGCTCCCGCCCCGAGGCCGGCATGCGCCCCCTCGTCTGCCGCGCTTCCGGGCGCTGCGAACTCCCCCTGTGGCGTCTGCGCCCGGGGCAGGCCAGGGCGGCGGTGTATGCGCACGAACTCGACGCGATCCCCGCCCGCGAACTCGCCCCCCGCGCCCTGCTCATGACCGGGCTCGTCCGCCTCGCGGCCTGCGACCTGTTCATCCACGGCACCGGCGGGGGGGACTACGACCCCGTCTCCGAGTCCTGGTTCCGCGCCTGGGCGCCGGACCTCGTCGCCGAACTCGGCTTCGCCCCGATGACCGTCGTCTCCGCGACGCGCCGCCTCCCGCTCGCCGGCCGCCCCGTCCGCCCGGCCGAGGTCGACCGCGCCGTCTGGCGCGCCCACCACGCCCGGCACGACCCGCGCCTGCTCGGCGACGCCGAGGCCGCCGCCGCCAAGGAACGATGTCTCGCCGACATCGCCCGCGCCCGCGCCGCCGGCGACGCTCCCCACCCCGCCTTCGCCGAGATGCACGCCCTCCTGGAGCGCTACCGCGCCGCCCACGCCGCCGAACTCGCCCGCCTCGCCGACGAGGCCGCCGATGCCCGCGCCCGCCTCCTCGACGCCGCGATCCTCCAGGACCGCACCTACCCCTTCGTCCTCTTCCCGGCGGACGACCTCCGCCGCCTCCGCGGCGAGATCGACCGCGCCTTCGGCGTCCGCCCCGAGCCGGTCGTCGCCGCCGCGCCGCACCCCGCCGCCTGCCGGGGCCCCGACGCGTGAGCCGCTCCCGCCGCCGCCCGAAGTGCCCGCTCGCCGCGGCCGCGTGCTTCGCCGCCGCCTGCCTGCTCGCCCTCGTCTCCTGCGAGCGATCCGGCCCCTCCGCCGGCGGGCCCCACCCCGAACCCGCCGTCCGCGTCGCCGCGATCAGCCCCGCCCTGGCGGAGATGCTGCGCGAGCAGCACCTCGGCGAGGCCATCGTCGCCCGGCACGACTACGACGCCTTCACGGATCCCCGCGTCCCGCCCGTCGGGCACCAGGAGGCGCTCGACTACGAGCGCCTGCTCGCCGCCCGCCCCACGCACGTCCTCGTGCAGTGGGGGCGCCGCGAACTCCCGCCCCGGCTCGCCGAGATCGCCTCCGCCCGCGGGTGGACCGTCCGCGACTTCCCCCTCACCACGCTCGACGAGGTCCGCAGCGCCTCCGCTTGGATCCGCGAGCACCTGCACGACCCCGCCGTCGAGGCCGGCGCCATCGAGCCCGCCCCCGATCCCGTCGCGGCCCTCGACGAGGCCCTGACGCCGCCCTCCGCCCTCGCCGGCGCGGGCCGCATCCTCCTGCTCGCCGCGACCGATCCCCCCGCGGCCATCGGCCCCGGCTCGTTCCACCACGACGTGCTCGTCCGCCTCGGCGGACGCCCCGCGATCGAGGAGGGCTCGCCCTGGATGCTCCTCGACGCCGAGGATGTCCTCCGCCTCGCCCCGGACGCCGTCGTCCTCATCCTGCCCCGAGGCCCGGAGGAGCCGCCCCGCCCCGCGCCGGCGTGGGAGGAACTCCGCCCCCGCCTCGGCCGGATCGCCGGCCTCGACATCCCGGCCGTGCGGGATCGCCGCGTGGTCCTGATCGACGACCCCGACCTCTTCCTCCCCGCGCCCGGCCCGCTGCGGCGGTTCGCGGCGGCCCTGCACGACGCGTTCCGCGACCGATGATCCGGTCCGCCGAGGGTTCCCCCCTCGGAAAGAGCGGGCGCCGCGACGATCGGGACGGCGCGGCCCGCGCCGCTCGGCAGAACACGCAAACGCCCCTCGCGCTGCGCAACCGCCGGGAGCGGATCCGCACGCCGGCGGCCCTCGACGGATCCTGCATTGTCGAGATCCGCGGCTGAACCGCGGCCCGCCGGCCCTACACTGACGCCCCGATGCCCGCCGAGCCGAACGCCAGCACGACCCCCGCCCCGACGGCCGTCGCCGACCCCCAGCAGATCCTCGCCGACCGGATCGCCCAGGCGATCCGCCGCGCCTTCCCCGACGGGCTCGGCGAGGAAGCGCCCGACGCGATGCTCACCCCCTCGCGTCAGCCCCAGTTCGGCGACTTCCAGTCCAACGCGGCCATGCCCCTGGCCAAGCGGCTCGGCCTCAAGCCGCGCGACGTCGCCGCGAAGATCGTCGAGCACGCCGACCTCTCCGGCGTCGCCGAGCCGCTCACCGAGCAGTCCATCGCCGGCCCCGGCTTCATCAACATCCGCCTGCGGCGCGACGCCCTCGCCGGCGCCCTCGCCGCGATGGACGCGGCCGACCTCGGCGTCGTCCGCCCCGACCGCCCCGAGACCATCGTCGTCGACCTCTGCGGCGTGAACCTCGCCAAGCAGATGCACGTCGGGCACCTGCGCTCCACGATCATCGGCGACACCATCGCCCGCACCTTCGAGCGCCTCGGGCACCGGGTCATCCGCCAGAGCCACGTCGGCGACTGGGGCCTGCCCATCGCCATGGTCGTCGCCAAGCTCCGCGACGAGGCCGAGGCCGGGCGCATCCGCCTCGACGAACTCCAACTCGACGACCTCGACGCCCTCTACAAGCAGGCCCAGCGCGAGAGCACCCCGCCGTACTCGATGATCAGCACGGTCACGAAGTACGGCGCCAACCCGAAGACCCTCGCCGAACTCGAGGCCGAGGCCCTCGACGCCGAAGAGCACCTCGCGAACGCCAAGGCGACGCTCGTCAAGCTCCAGAACCACGACCCCGCCACCTACAAGCTCTGGCAGCACGTCTTCGAGATCACGATGCGCGCGTGCGTCGAGACCACCGCCCGCCTGCACGCCGACGTGACCATGGACCACGCGGCCGGCGAGTCCTCGTACTCCAACGAACTCGCCCCGCTCGTGCAGGACCTCGAGTCCCGCGGCGTCGCCGAGCACAGCGAGGGCGCGCTCATCGTCCGCAGCCCCGGCGTCGTCGAGCCCTGCCTCGTCCGCAAGTCCGACGGCGGCTTCCTCTACGCCACCACCGACCTCGCCGCCATCCGCCGCCGCGTGCAGGAGATGAAGGCCGACCGCGTCATCTACTGCGTCGACGCCCGCCAGAGCCTGCACTTCCGCCAGGTCTTCGGCGCCGCCCTCAAAGCCGGGTACTCCGTCCACCCCGAGACCGGCCGCCCCGCACGGCTCGAGCACGCCGCCTTCGGCAACGTCCTCGGCGAGGACAACAGGCCGCTCAAGACCCGCTCCGGAGAGAACGTCCGCCTCAGCGCCCTGCTCGACGAGGCCGTGGAGCGCGCCGCCAAGGCCGTCGCCCAGCGCAACAGCGAACTCGAGCCGCAGGAGCGCCGCCGCGTCGCCGAGGCCGTCGGCATCGCCGCCATCAAGTACGCCGACCTCTCCAGCGACCGCATCAAGGACTACGTCTTCAGCTTCGATCGCATGCTCGCCTTCGAGGGCGACACCGGACCCTACCTGCTCTACGCCCTCGTCCGCACCAAGCAGATCTTCCGCCGCGCCGAGCGCGAGGGCGTCGCCGTCGACCCCGCCGCCCCCTTCGCCCCCGAGCAGCCCGCCGAGAAGACCCTCGCCCTCGCCCTCCTCCGCTACCCCGACGTCCTCCGCCAGGTCGCCGAGAGCCTCGAGCCCCACCGGCTCTGCCAGTACCTCTTCGGCGTCGCGACGAACTACTCGTCCTTCTACGAGCAGTGCCCCGTCCTCAAGGCCCCCGACGAGGCGACGCGCCAGAGCCGCCTCCGCCTCTGCGCCCTCACCGCTCGCGTTCTCGAGGACGGCCTGCACACCCTCGGCCTGCCCACCGTCGACCGCATGTGATCCCTACCCCCGCGGCCACCGGTCGCCGGACCCGGTGGGGTCGCCGCCCGCCCGCCGTTCCCCATCCCCCGCGTCGCTCACGGCATCCCGAACCGCCCCCGCCCCGCGAGCACCGCCGCGAGGTCCGCCGCCAGCTCCGGCGCGTCCTCCTCCGGCAGCCGCGAGACCGAGATCCGCACCGCCGGCCCGCTCGCCACGCGGAATCGCTCCCCCGCGCGCACGCCCCACCCCCGCGCCATCATCTGCTGCACCACCGCCCCCTCCTCCGGCACGGGCACCCACACGTTCAGCCCGTCCGCGCCGAACGCCTCGATCCCGCGCCCGGCGAGCGCCGCCAGCGCCGCCTCCCGACGCCGCGTGTACGTCGCCCGCGCCCTCCGCAGCATCTCCTCCGTCCCCGGACGCCGCAGCACGCCCACCGCCAGCCGCTGCAGGAACTTGCTCACCCACCCGTCCGAGAGCGACCACCGGAACTTCAGCGCGTCCACCGTCCGCTGGTCCCCCGCGAAGACCGCGCAGCGGATGTCCGGCCCCAGGCTCTTGTTGAACGACCGCGCGATCACCCACCGCCGCCGCGCCGGCGAGACCAGCCCGTGGTACGCCCGCTCCGTGAGCTGGAACGCGTAGTCGTCCTCGATCGTCAGCACGTCCGGGCGGCGGTCGAGCACCTCCCGCAGCGCCGCCGCACGCTCCGCCGTGATCGCCGCCCCCCGCGGGCTCTGGCACCGCGGCGTCGCCACCACCACCCGGCACCCCCGGTCGAGCGCCGACGCCAGGTCCTCCGGCAGCATCCCCTCGTCGTCCACCCGCACCGGCACCGGCGTCAGGCGATGCACCGCGATCAGGTCGAACTGCCCGCAGTACCCCGGGTCCTCCACGGCCACGAGGTCCCCCGGCAGCGCGTACTCCCGCAACGCCCCGTTCACCACCGACCCCGCCCCGCTGGCGACGGCGACGTGCTCCCCCGGAACCCCGTCGGCCTCGAACCATGACCGCGCCAGGGCGACGAGTTCCGGGTCGTCGCCCGCCTCCCCGTAGAGGCGGCTCCGCAGGTCCTCGTCGGTCAGAACACCCCCGAGATCGGGCAGGAGCGCGGGGTCCGCCTCGTTGTTGTACAGATCCCGCACGCCGGGCGGCAAGGCCGGGTCCATCCACAGCGGCTGCACGCGCCGCTGCCCCACGCGCGTGCCGCGCCGCCCGTCCGCCACGAGCAGCCCGCGCTGCTGCAACGCCTGATACGCCGCCGCCACCGTCCCTTGGCTGACCCCGAGCTGCTCGGCCGCCCGCCGCACCGGCGGGAGCTTCTCCCCCGGCGGGAGGTGCCCGTCGCGGATCGCGGACTCGATGGATTCGGCGATGTTGACCGCCGTGGAGCCCCGCATATAGTTTTGTACAATGTCGTACATGATTTTGTAACAGTACAAACGACCCTGCCCCGGGTCAATCCGCCCCGATCCCCTGCCCGCGCCCAGCGCGAAGGAGCCAGGACATGGAGCCCGTCACCCACACCACCACGACCGTCGGCACGCCGCTCATCTCGGAGGCGGTCCGTCCGGCCGAGCAGGCCCCGGCCCGCCCGGCCGAAGCGCCCTCCCCGTCGGGGGTGAGCTTCGCGGTCGGCGTCCGGTGGGCGATGATCGGGGCCATCGCGGCGGGGCTGGTGATCACGATTCTCCAATGGGCGCAGTAACGCCGAAGGTCCACCAACCCGCTCCGGCGCGGGACGGTGGAGCGGGTGGGGGTGGAGGGGGTGAGAGAGAGTAGTGGGGGGACGAGACGGAGAAGGCCGGGCGGGCCGAGAGAGCCCGTTCGGCGGGAGGGCGGGGCGTCCACCCCGGTTCCGGTGCGTTACCGTTGCAATTCGCGGATGATCGCCAGCAGGCGCAGGATCGTCGTGTAGATCCAGACGAGGCTCAGCGTCAGGGCAAAGGCGCCGTACCACTCCATGTGCTTCGGGGCTCCGCTCTGCACGCCCTGCTCGATGATCGCGAAGTCGCCCACGAGCGAGAGCGTCGCGATCACCAGCATGAGCCCGAAGAAGGCGATGCCGCCCCACCCGGTGAAGGCGCCGGCGAAGAGGCCCGGGGCCCCCAGCATCGACGTCGCCCACGACAGCCCGATGAAGATCAGCATCCCGATCGACCCAACCGAGACGAACTTCATCAGCGCCGGGCTCGCCCGGATGACGCGGAAGCTGTACGCCAGCAGCGTCGCGGCAAAGATGCCGAACGTCAGCAACACCGCCTGAACGATGATCGCCGCGTCCGCGATCGGCGGGGCGCCCGAGGCCGAGGCCCCGATCGCCCCCACCCGCGTGGCGATAATGGCGCTGAGCCCGCCGACGAATGCCCCCTCCGCAGCGGCGTAGGGCAGCGTCAGGAACGGGGCCGTCGTCGGCTTCATCGCGATGATCAGGCTCAGCACGAGCCCGGCCAGGGCACCGATTACCAACGCGGCGATCCAGAGCCCGCCGGAGAGCATCGTCCACGTCAGCCCCGCCGTGACGACAACCACCCCCAGGGACAGGGCGGTGTTGTTGATCGTGCCTTGCAGCGTCATCTGCCGCAGTTTGGCCTCGCGCCGGTCCAAGTCGGCGTAGTTCACCCCGTAGGGGTTAGACCCGAACTTCTCCGGCGACAGCGCGGGGTTTCCGCTTGCGAACATGGGCGATCCTCCGCTGAGGGACGCGCGCGGAAACCGCGCCCGCCCCGGCTCTTGCTTTCGGCCGATGCTACCGGACCTGCGCCGCCGGCGTCGTGCGGACTGGAAGCCCCCGGCGTTCAGCCGGGTGATTCCACGGTATATTCCGGACCTTTGAGGACTCCTGAATCCGGGCAGGATATTTCCGGCGATGTCCGCGGCGTCTACGCTGCATGCCCCCGCCCGGCCGGGGCATCGCACGAGCCCACTGCATGAGCCAGGACGGCGAAACCTTTGAAGTCAGCTTCGCCCGCGTGCTCCGCCACCGCCCGGACGGGAGCTGGGAGGCCGTGGCGTGGCTCGGGGGCGAGCGCGTCGTCCGCGCGTTCGGACGGCGCGAGGAGGCGGAGGGGTGGCTGCGGTCGCTCCCCCCCGCGGTCGTCCAGGACGCCCGCCGGACCGAGGACCGAGGGCGGGACGCTGCCCCCGCCCCGTGACCGCATCCCTCACCCCCTTCCCGTGACGCCGCCCATCCAGGAGCCCGCGGCCTACTCCGGCTTGGACGCGTGGGCGTCGACCGAGTAGTTCGGGCTCTCCTTGGTGATGCGGATGTCGTGGGGGTGGTTCTCCACGATCGTCGCCCCGGAGACGCGGACGAACCGCGTCTCGGCCCGGAACTCGTCGATGGTCCGGCACCCGCAGTAGCCCATCGCCGACCGCAGCCCGCCGACCATCTGGTAGGCGAACTCGGCGAGCGAGCCCCGGTAGGCCACCAGCCCCTCGACCCCCTCGGGCACGAACTTCGGCGCGGCCGGACGCCCGTCGGCGAGGAGTTCGGCCGCGAGCCGGTCGGCCTGTCCGTACCGGTCCGCCGAGCCCTGCATCATCGCGCCCTCCGAGCCCATGCCGCGGTAGCTCTTGTACCGCCGCCCGCCGGAGATCACGAACTCGCCCGGCGACTCGTCGAGCCCGGCGAAGAGCGAGCCCATCATCACGCTGCTCGCTCCGGCCGCGATCGCCTTGGCGATGTCGCCCGAGAGGCGGATCCCCCCGTCGGCGATCACCGGCACCGGCTCGCCCCCCTCGCCCGCGGCCTCGCGCACGCCGGCGAGGCCGTTGAGGATCGCCGTCACCTGCGGCACCCCGACGCCCGTGACCACCCGCGTCGTGCAGATCGAGCCCGGCCCGATGCCCACCTTCACCGCGTCGGCCCCGGCCTCGACGAGGTCCCGCGCCGCCTCGGCCGTCGCGATGTTCCCCGCGATCACGTCGATGTCGTGCCGCGCCTTGATCTCGCGGACCGTCCGCAGCACGTTCTCCGAGTGCCCGTGCGCCGTGTCGACGACGATCACGTCCGCGTCGGCCTCGATCAGCGCCTCGACCCGCTCGTACTGCCCGGGCCCCACGGCCGCGCCGCAGCGCAGCCGCCCGCGGCCGTCCGTGCAGGCGTTCGGGAACCGCTGCAGACGCTCGATGTCCCGCATCGAGATCAGCCCCCGCAGGCGGAAGTCCCCGTCGACGAGCAGCAGCTTCTCGACCTTGTTCTGGCTGAGGATCACCTCGGCCTGCTCGAGCGTGGTCTCCGGCGGGGCGGTGATGAGCCCCTCGGCCGTCATCACCTCGCGCAGCGGCGTCGCCGGGTTGCTGACGAACTTGAGGTCGCGCCGCGTGAGGATGCCGAGCACCCGCCCGTGCGCCCGCAGGTTCTGCGACCCGTCCTCCGTGATCGGGAACCCCGAGACGTTGTGCTGGCGCATGAGCTTGAGCGCCCGCTCGACCGTGTCCTCCGGCCCGAGGGTGATCGGGTCGGTGATCACGCCGTTCGCCGAGCGCTTCACCTTGGCGACCTCGCGGGCCTGCGCCTCGACCGGCAGGTTCTTGTGGATGATCCCGATCCCCCCCTCCTGGGCGAGGGCGATCGCCAGCGCCGCCTCCGTCACCGTGTCCATCGGGGCCGAGACGAGCGGGATGTTGATCCGGATCCGCCGGGTCAGGCGGGTCGAGACGTCCGCGTCGGCCGGCAGGAACGCCGAGCGCCGCGGGATCAGCAGCACGTCGTCGAAGGTGATCCCCTCCTGGGCGATCTTGTCCGCGAAGGGATCGCTCCGGAATCGGGGGGATTCCTTGGAATCACGGGAATTGTGCGGGTTGGAGAGGGAGGACGCCGCAGGCCCGGCGTTGGTGAGGGTCGCCATGGCACAGTGTCGCGGGGTGCCTGCACCCCGTCAAGCATCCGCGCGAATCACGCCGGGGAGCGCCCGCCGCGAGCGGAGGGCCCGGCGGCGTCCGCACGGCCTCGGCTCAGGTCCGCTTCGGCGCGCCCGAGGGGTCGGACTCGAGGATCCGCCGCGCGTCGTCCGGACTCATCGAGCCCTCGGCGACGTAGGCCGCGATCTCCCGCCGCGACTGCTCGATCTCGCGGCGCTCGCGGATCTTCTGGTGGGAGCTGCTGACCGTCCCGACGATGGCGACGACGAAGGCCCCGACGATCGCGACGATCGGGATGAACAGCCCGAGTTGTCCGGGATCGGGCCACGCCAGAGCGAGCAGGTCCATGGGGTTCTCCTCGACGCACCGGCGGCGGGCGGAAGGCGGAGTGGGGGGATGGAACGGGTTG
>CAYMFP010000071.1:0-11288 GCA_964389385.1 uncultured Phycisphaeraceae bacterium
TGCTCGCCGGCCGCGGGTACGACCTCTTCGCCCTCCAGATCCTCAGCCCCCAGGAAGTCGAGCCCGAGATCGGCGGCGACCTGCGCCTCCGGGACATCGAGGACGGCGACCTCGCCGAGCTGACCATCTCCGCCCCCCTGCTCAAGAAGTACAAGCAGAACCTCGCCGCCTGGAACGACGGCCTCCGCTCCTTCTGCGCCCGCCGCGAGATCAACAACCTCACCGTCCGCACCGACACGCCCGTCGAGACGCTCGTGCTCGAGTACCTGCGCAAGCGGGGGGTGCTGAAGTGATTGGGGAAGGCATCAAGGCATCAAGGCATCGAGGCATCGAGGCCGGAGGCCGCCCATGACCTTCGCCGCCCCCCTCCTCGCCGGCGTCGCCGCGGCCATCGCGATCCCCGCGCTGCTCATCCTCTACTTCCTCAAGCTCCGCCGCCGCGAGGTCGAGGTCTCCACCACCCTCCTCTGGAAGAAGGCGATCCAGGACCTCCAGGCCAACGCCCCCTTCCAGAAGCTCCGCAAGAACATCCTCCTGCTCCTCCAGCTCCTCGTCCTCATCGCGGCCCTGCTCGCCCTGGCCCAGCCGGAGATCCGCGGGCAGGCCCGCACCGGCGAGCGCACCATCCTCCTCATCGACCGCTCCGCCAGCATGCAGGCCCTCGACGGCGCCGAGGACGGCTCCCTCACCCGCCTCGAGGCCGCCAAGCAGCTCGCGATCGAGCAGGTCGAGGCGATGCGCGAGCCCGGCCTCCTCTCGGGCGCCGAGACCGCCGACCAGGCGATGGTCATCGCGTTCGACGAGTCCGCCGAGGTCGTCGAGCACTTCACCAGCGACAAACGCCGCCTCATCGAAGCCATCCGCTCCATCCGTCCGACCGACGCCCCCTCCAGCCTCCGCGAGGCCTTCGCGCTCGTGGACGCCCAGCGCCCCCGCGTCCAGCCCCCCGCCGGTGCCGAACCCGCCGACCCCGCCCGCGCCGCCGCGCTCGACGAGGCCCCGCCCCCCGTCCGCCCGCAGCTCGTGCACCTCTTCACCGACGGCCGTCTCCCCGACGCCGGCTCCGTCCTCCCCGAGGCCCCCGACCAGATCCGCCTCCACGCCATCGGCGACCCGAACGCGCCCAACCTCGGCATCACGGCCGTGCGCGCCGAACGCCGCTACGACCAGCCCGCGCAGCTCTCCATCTTCGTCGGCGTCGAGAACACCGACCGCGTGCAGCGCGAGGCCGATCTCGAGCTGCTGATCGACGGGCAGATCGCCGGCGTCCGCCGCGTCACCCTCCCGCCCGCGACGGCCCCGGGCGACGCGAACGCTCCATCCGGGGACGTGCCCGCCGAGGGGGTTCCCCCCGCTACCCCCACCCCACCGCGCACCCCCGGCGCCGGCGGCGCCGTCTTCCAGATGACCCGCCCCGAGCCCGCGCTCGTGGAGGTCCGCCTCCGCCCCGTCTTCGACGGCGGGACGGACGTCCTCCGCGTCGACGACGCCGCCACCCTCGTCGTCGGCCCGGCCCGCCGCACCTCCGTCGCCGTCGTCACCCCCGGCAACCTCTTCCTCACCGAGGCCCTCCGCGGCCTGCCCCTCGCGCAGCTCGACACCTACACCCCGGAGAGCTACCAGGCCGCCGCCCGCTCCGGCCGCCTCCCCGCGCACGACGTCACCATCCTCGACGGCTGGCTCCCCGATGCCCCGTCCGCCGCGGCCGGCGCCGACGGGCTCGCCGCCCCCGGCCTCCCGCCCGGGAACTGGCTCGTCTTCGGGGCCGTGCCCGAGCCGCCATTCGGCCTGCGGCCCACCGGCGAGGTCGCCCCCGCGCAGTTCATCGACTGGCGCCGCACCCACCCCGCGCTCGGCGGCCTCACCCTCGCCCCCGTCCGCATCGCCGAACTCATCGTCACCGAGATCCCCGACGGCTCCACCGCCGAGGTCATCGCCGAGACGAACGAGGGCCCCGGCCTGGTCGAACTCTCCGCCGCCGCGACCCGCGCGATCGTCGCCCCCTTCGATGTCGCCGCCAGCAACTGGCCGTTCGACGTCAGCTTCGTCGTCTTCCTCGCCGCCGCGATCGACCACCTCGACACCGGCTCCGCCTCGACCGAGGGCCTCGGCGCCCGCCAGATCCCCACCGGGCAGATCCTCTCCGACCGCCTCCCCCCCGGCGCGCAGGGCATCGTGCTCACGCCCCCGAGCGGGCCGGACATCCCGCTCACGCCCGCGGGCGACGGGCGTGTCGTCTACGGCCCGCTGAAGCAGGCGGGCGTCTACCGCCTCGCGTGGAGCGGGCCCGCCGGCGTGGCGGACACCGATCGCGGCGGGCGCGTCGAACGCCTGTACGCCGTCAACCTCGCCAGCTCGAGCGAGAGCGACGTCCCCGCCTCCGCCCAGCTCGTCACGGCCAGCAGCGTCGTCCAGGCCGTGGACCCGCGCGAGACGGAGCGCACGCAACGCCTCTGGCCCTGGTTCGTCCTCGCGGCGCTCGCGCTGCTCATGCTCGAGTGGTGGGTCTACAACCGCAAGATGGCGATCTGACCGGCGCGGCGCCCGCGGCCGGAGAGCACCGCGGCGCCCGCGCGGGAGTAGTCTGGGACGGGGCGCGCTCGGGGAGGGCGAGAGAGGCTCGCATGCGCGAACGATCGGATCGGCGAACTCGGGGCGGACGGGCGGGCGGCGCCCCGTTCCGCGTCCGCGCGGCGCGGCTCGCCGCCGCCGCGGCGCTGCTCGCCGCCGCGGCCGCCGGCGCGCAGACCCCCCCGAGCGACGCGCCCCCCGTCCCGGACGCCCTGCGCGCCGGCGACGGCAACGAGAACCGCGCTGGGCTGCTCGTCCGGACCTCCTTCGGCCTCGGCGGCGTCTTCCGCTCCGAGCGCTGGAGCCCCGTCCGCTTCGCCATCGACGCGGCCGAGCCCGTCAGCGGCACGATCACGCTCACCTACCGCCAGGACGCCGTGCAGGACGTCCTCCTCTCCGTCCCCTTCGCCGCCACCCCCGGCGTCACGACCACCGTCGACGCCGTCGTCTGCCTCGTCGCGCACGCCGACGGGCTGTCGTTCACCTTCCGCGACGCGGACGGCCGCCTCCTCCTGCGCCGCGCTTTCGAGACCACCGGCGGCCCGCTCGCGCAGATGCCGTACACCGCGTCCGCGATCCCGCCCGCCCTGCTCTTCGTCGAGTCCGGGGCCCGCCGCCCGCCCGAGTTCTTCGCGCACGCGTTCCCGGTCCCGCTCGGGGAAGACGCCCCGCTCACGCTCCGCGCCGTCCTCGACGCCGAGGCCGGCAGGTACCGCAGCGTGCCCGCCCAGCGCCCCTGGGCGGGCGCCGCCGTCGGGCGGATCGCGCCGGGCGAACTCCCCCTCGCCGCGATGGCCTACGACGGCTTCGACGCCGTCGTCCTCCGCGGGGACGACGCCGACCGCCTCGACCCCCGCGCCCTCGACGCCCTGCACCGCTGGACGCTCGCCGGCGGGCGCCTCGTTCTCATCGCCGGCAGCGGCTCCGGCTGGCAGCGGCTGGCCCCCTTCGCGCCCGGCTCGTACGCGAGCCTCGGCCCGCAGCGCTCGGGCCCGCTCCCGGAATCCGCCGCGGCCGCGCTCGTCTCGTGGAGCGAACGCGCCGCCGCGCACGCGGAAGACCGCGGCGCGCACCACCCGCTCGGAGCGGAGCCCGCCGCGCCCCCGACGCTCACTCCCCCGCCCGGGGAGATCGCCTTCCGCCCGGTCACGCTCGCCCCGCTCGGCGAGCGTCACGGGTGGCGCGCGTTCTGGCCGATCTCCTCCGACGGCGCCCCGGAGCACCTGGGCGCCTGGGGCCCGGTCGGCGCGGGGATGGTGATGGTCCTCGGCGTCGACCCCGACCGCCTGATCCGCGGCGCCGGCGCGGGCGAGCGCTCGCTCGTCTGGGCCGGGGTGCTCGAGCCGGTGCTGGACGGCGCGCTGGCCCGCGCGATCGACGACGGCTCGTCCTCCTACGGCTACCACTGGAGCGGCGGCTCCGGCTCCGGGTGGCGCGAGTCCGAGGCCCTCGCCTCCGCCCTCGACGCCGTCGCGGACGCGCCGTACATGGGCGGGTGGGCGGCCGCGCTCGTCCTCCTCTCCGGCGGCGTCCTGCTCCTGCTCGTCGGCCCCGTGGACGCCCTCCTGCTCCGGGCCCTCCGCGCGCGGCAGCACTCCTGGGCCACCGCCCTCGGCTGGACCGCCCTCGCCTCCGCTCTGGCGATCACGCTCCCGCTGGCGATCCGCACCGGGGACTCCACCTTCGGCCGCCTCGTCGCGCTCGACCGCGTCATGCCCGCCCCGGGAGAGACGCCCGGCCCGGAGCACGAGGCCTGGGCCTCCGGCGTCGCCGCCTGGTTCGCGGGCGAGGCCGGTCCGGTGGAGTTCGAGCCTGCGTCGGGCGATCCCCCGCCCGCGTGGTGGCGCGGCGTCAGCCCGCTGCCGCAGTGGGACGCCTCGGGCGCCGCCACGCTCCCGCCGCTCCTGCTCGCGCAGGGCTGGGCGTCCGACGCCCCGGCCGCGGCCGTCGCCACGCGCCTCGCGGGCAACCGCGTCCCGCTCTGGTCGCTGCGGACCCTCGCCGACCACTCGGGTGTCGCCGCGCCCGCCCTCGGCGCGCACGTCACGCGCGAGGGCGACGCCCTCCGCGTGCGCGTCGTCGGCCTGCCCAAGGAAGCCCGCGTCCGCGCCGCCGCGCTGCGCACACGCGCCGGCTCGGCCCCGCTCGAACTCAGCCGCGAGGGGAGCGTCTGGACCGCCCTCGTCCCCGACGCCGCCTTCCGCGAGCGTCCGCCCGGCCCGTTCGCCGAGCCGGACACGCCGGCGATCATCCGCGCCATCGGCGGCGTGCCCCCCGGGTTCGCTCCCTGGCGCCACGCCCACCTGCCCGGCGCCTCCGCCCGGGACCAGGCGCTGCGGACGCGCGTCGCGAGCGGAGCCTGGGCCGAGGTGCGTCTGCTCGCCGAGGCCGCTCCCCTCGACATCACCCCCGCCCGCCCGGCGCGGCAGCGCGGCCTCCTCTCCGCCAGGATCGTCGCGCCCCTGGACCCGCCCGCAGAGGAGACGCGCCCGTGATCGAGATCCGCAACCTCACCAAGCGGTACGGCTCCCTCACCGCCGTCGACCGGCTCAGCCTCAGCATCGGGCCCGGCGAGATCTTCGGCTTCATCGGGCCCAACGGCGCCGGCAAGAGCACGACGATGCGCATCCTCGCCTGCCTCACCCGCGCCGACTCCGGCAGCGCCTACGTCGACGGGCTCGACGTCCGCACCGACGGCGACCGCATCCGCCGCGTCATCGGCTACATGCCCGACTTCCTCGGCGTCTACGACGATCTCACCGTCGACGAGTACCTCCAGTTCTTCGCCTCCGCCTTCCGCGTCGAGCGACGCCGGCGCCGCGCCGTCGTCGACGGCGTCCTCGAACTCACCGACCTCAAGGACAAACGCCGCGCCCTCGTCAACAGCCTCTCCCGGGGCATGACCCAGCGCCTCGGCGTCGCCCGCGTGCTCATCCACGAGCCGAAGGTCCTCCTGCTCGACGAGCCCGCCTCCGGCCTCGACCCCCGCGCCCGCATCGAGATGCGCGAGCTGCTCGTCGAACTCGGCCGCCTCGGCAAGAGCCTCATGGTCTCCAGCCACATCCTCACCGAACTCGGCGAGATGTGCGACTCCATCGGCATCATCGAGCGCGGCCGCCTCGTCTACGCCGGCACCATGGAGGACGCCATCCGCCGCAGCCGCGCCAGCGAGCAGGTGCTCATCCGCCTCGAGCCCGGGGGATCGTCCCCGGAGTCCGTCGCCGCCGCGCTCGAGGCCGACGAGCGCGTCGAACGCGCCCGCGTCACGGAGCCCCGCGGCGCCGCCCCGCCCCCCGGCGGCGGGCCCGCCGCGGACGCCCCGGGCTCCGGCGCCTCGCCCGACGCCGAAGGAACCTCCGCGCCCGACGCCCCCGCGCCCGCCGACGCTCCCGACCCGGCCGGCGCCCCCGCCCGCTCCATCCTCGTCACCCTCGCCCCCGGGCAGCACTCGCACCACTTCGTCATCGAGCGCGTGATCGCCGCCGGCGGGCGCATCGCCGCCTTCGAGCCCCGCGGCGCCCGCCTGGAGGACGCCTTCATGCGCCTCACCAAGGGGGTCGTCCAGTGACCTCCGCCGGCCCCGATCCCGCCCATTCCACTCGCCCCGCCCGCCCGGCCCACCACGAGCCCGCGGCCCGCCCCCCGGTCCGTCCGCGCTCCCGCCGGTCCGCCGCACCGCGTCCCCTCCGCGCGATCGCCCGCGTCGTCCTCCGCACGCTCCGGCACCCCCTCGCCGTCTTCTCCGGCCCGATCTTCCAGATCGACAACCGCATCGCCGGGCGTCGTCTGCGCACCTACGTCGCCCGCGCCGCCTACCTCGCCCTGCTCCTCGCCGTCGTCTCGCTCGCCCTCATCTCCGCCCTCTCCGACGCCGGGTACTCCGCTTCCGCCGTCGCCCGCACCCAGGCCGTCCAGGGCGTCGCCATCCAGATCGCCGGCGTCGTCTTCGCCTTCCAGTTCGGCGCCCTGATCTTCCTCGCCCCGACGATGACCGGCGGCGCGATCGTCGAGGAACGCCTCCGCCGCACCCTCCCCGCCCTGCTCACCACGCCCCTCACCCCGCTCGAGATCGCCGGCGGCAAGCTCGCCAGCCGCCTCCTCCAGCTCATCGTTCTCATGCTCCTCAGCGTCCCGGTCCTCCTCGCGGTCCGGGTCTTCGGCGGCCTGCCCGCCGAAGCCATCCTCAGCGTCTCGGCCGTCACCCTCTGCTCCGCCATCGCCGCCGCGGCCATCGGCGTCTACGCCTCCTGCCAGGCCCGCCGCGCCAGCACGGGCGCCCTGGGCGGGCTGCTCATCACCGTCGGGCTCCTCGGCGTCCCTCCCGTCCTCCTCCAGCTCGTCAACGTCTGGCTGGCGGAGGACTACCCCGCCCTGCTGGTCCGCGCGTTCCTCGGCCCGTCGGCCCCCGCCTCGCCTCCGCAGATCCCGCCGTGGGTCTTCCTCCTCGTCTCTCCCCCGCTCCAGATCCTGCACGGCATCATGAGCGCCGCCGTCGGCTCGTCTCCCTTCGGCGGCGGGCGCTGGCTCTGGGTCTGGACCTGCCTCGGCTGCCTCGCCGTCGCCGCGTTCTTCCTCGCCGCCGCCTCGCTCACCCTCCGCCGCGTCATGCGCCGCGAGGCCGAGGGCGTCCGCGCCGTGGCCCGCGCCGGCAAGAAGCCGAAGCCCGAGGAGCGCTCCGCCGAGCGTGCCGTCTCCGACCACCCCGTCCTCTGGCGCGAACTCCGACGCCCCGTCCTCGGCTCGCGCCGCACCGTCGTCCTCGCCTGGCTCGCCGTCGCCGGCATGCTCGCCCTCTCCCTCTGGCGCGGCGGGCTCTGGGAGGTCGGCATCCAGGCCGGCGGGTTCGGGCTCGCGATGGTCGCCCTCCTCGCCTCCGTCGCCCTCCGCTCCGCCGAGGCCGCCTCCGGCGAGCGCGAGGCCCAGACGTGGGACGTCCTGCTCACCACGCCGCTGCCTCCCCGCGAGATCGTCTTCGGCAAGCTCGCCGGCGCCGTCCGCCGGCAGGGCTTCCCCCTCCTCGTCCTCGCCGTGCTCCTCGCCGTCTCCGCCGCCCTCAAGGCGACGCACTGGGCCGCCCTCGTCATCCTCCCCCCCCTCGTCATCGCCCCCGTCGTCATGCTCAGCGGCACCGGCGTGCTGCTCTCCATGCTCGTCAAGCGCACCGCCGTCGCCTCGGCCGCGAACCTCGGCCTCGCCATCGTCTTTTGGCTCTTCATCCCGCTGCTCGTCGGGCAGCTGTACGTCCTCTTCCGCAACGCCGGCGCGCCCGACCTCCACGAGCAGTTCCTCGACACCGTCCTGCTCTTCAACCCCGTCGTCATCGGCTCCGTCATCCAGGCCGAGCTGTGCGACGCCATGGGGCACCACGCCGGCGGCAGCCTCGCCTCCGTCTTCACGCCCTACCCGCCGCTCGAGAGCGTCACCGTCCGCGGCCCCTCATCCGGCGTCTGGTCGTTCGGCGGGGTGTTCGTGCGCGTGCTCGTGGTCGCCGCGATCCAGGCCGGCATCGGGCTCGCCGCCGCCGGCGTCGCCGTCGCCGCCTTCCGCCGCCTCACCGGGCGATCGAGCTGATCGCCCCATCCGGGGGTGCGAGCAAGCCCATCCGTTCCCCACGCCCACCCCCCTCCGCTGGACCCCGCGCCCCGGCATCGCCGATCCATGGGCGATGCTCCGCCCCCTCCGCGCCGCCCTGCTCGCGCTCGCCGCAGGCTCGGCCTGCGCGCTCGCCGCCTCCGAGCCCCCGGAGGACGAGCCCTACGGGCAGTTCCCCGAACCCCCCGCCGATCTCGGCACCCCCCTCCCGTACCGCCCCCGCGCCGCCGAACGCGTCGTCGCCGCCTTCGACTTCGAGGACCACGACACCGCCGCGGCCCCCATCCCGTGGGAATGGGCGAACGCCCAGTCCGTCCCCGAAGTCCCGGGGCGCCACGAGGGCCGCCGCCGCCCGGGCTTCCCCAACTGGAACCGCGCCCTCATCGACGTCGCCGCCCCCGCGCGCTCCGGGACCGGCACCATCCGCCTCGACTCCAACGGCGGCTCCACGGCCCTGCGCCTCCGCCCCGGCGTCGTCGGCGTCTTCGCCGGCGCCGACTACGCCGTCACCGGCTGGGTCCGCACCGAGGGCTTCGAGTACGCCCGCGCCCGCATCGCCGCCTGGCTGCTGAACGAGGCCGGCGAACGCATCCCGGGCTCCGAGGTACACGCCACGCCCGTTCTCACCGGCGGCTCCTGGGAACGCCTCACCGCCGAGGTCCTCGGCGACTTCCCCGACGCCGCCTTCCTCCAGGTCGAACTCCAGCTCCTCCAGCCGGACCTCTGGGCCGCCGACGCCCCCCCTCCCCCGCCCGACGCCGCGCCGGCCGCGGACGCCGTCCTGGGCGGACGCGTCGCCGGCCCCGGCGGCATCCGCATGGAGGACTACCGCGTCAGCGCCTGGTTCGACGACGTCGCCGTGGTGCAGGTGCCCCGGATCGACGTCGCCGTCGGCGGCGGCTCCGCCGTCCTCCGCGCCGACGAGCGCCCCGGCGTCCGCGTCATGGTCCGCGATCTCGCGGGCGAACCCCTCCGCGTCGTCGCCCGCGTCCTGGACATCGACGGCCGCGAGATCGACCGCAACGAGGCCCGCTTCGACGGCGGGCAGATCGACCTCTCCTGGACGCCCGCCCCCTGGGACGAGGACGCCCCGGGCCCGTACGGCTGGTTCCGCGTCGCCGCCGAGGCCCTCGACGCCCAGGGCGATCGCGTCGCCATCGCCTACCAGGACTTCCTCCGCCTCCCCACCGGCGCGGTCCACGGCTTCGCCGCCCCCACCGGGCCCGGCTTCGGACTCACCGCGACCGCGCTCCCGGACGCCCTCTTCGCCGTCGCCGCGGACCTGGCGGCCGCCGCCGGCGCCGGCGGGCTCACCCTGCCCGTCTGGCGCGAGCACGACACCCCCGAGACGATCGCCGCCCGCGAGGACGCCCTGGAGGCGCCCCTGCGCGACCTCATCGCCGCCGGGCTCCAGGTCGGGCTCTGGTTCCCGAGGGCTCCCGCAGCCCTCGCCCGCGACGCCGAGATCGACCCCGACCGCCCCTGGAACGCCCTCACCGCTCCCGAGAACGTCTGGGCTCCGTACGTCCGCGGGATGCTGACCCGCTACGGGCAGAACGTCCGCCGCTGGCGCTTCGGCCCGGCCGGCGAAGGCGTTCCTCCGGGGCTCGACGCCGCCGGCGCCGCGTACCGCGCGATCGCCCGGCTCGTCCCCGCCCCGGCGATCGAACTCGCCTGGACCGCCGGCGACGCGCCGCCCCCCCGCGGCTCGGGGAACGACGGCGGGCCGGAGCCGGTCTTCGCGGTCGGGCTCTCTCCCGCGGCCGTGGGCCCGGGGCTCGATCCCCTCGTCGACGCCTGGACCGGCGTGCCGGGGCTGGCGCACGTCTGCCTGGAATCCCCGGCCCTCGACGCGCGGGCGTGGTCGCTCCGAGAGGCGGCCGGGCAGGCGGCCCGCGCGGCGCTGACGGTCTGGGCCTCGCTCCCGCCCCGCTCCGAGAGCGCGCCCGGCGTGGGGTTCGCCCTCACCGACCCGTGGATCCTGGGCGCGCAGCGCCGCCCGCGCCTCATGCCCCGTCCGGAACTCGCCTCCGTCGCCGCGGCCGACGCGCTGCTCGCCGGGCGCCGCGTCACCGCTTCGCTGAACCTCATGGACGGGGTGCGCTGCCTGCTGCTCGAACCGACCGAGGTCGCGCCCAACTCCCCGTTCAACCCCGGCGCGGCGCTGGCCCTCTGGGCCGAGAAACCGACGCCCGCGGCCCCGACGCTGCGCCTGTACCTCGGCGACGGGGAGCTGCGCCTCGTCGACGTCTTCGGCAACCGCACGCCCCTCCCCCTCCGCTACGAGGACGCGGAGCGCTCCGCCCTGCCGCACCACGAAGTCCCCCTCTCCCGCGAGCCGGTGTACGTGGAGGGCGTGGACGCGAAGCTCGTCCGCCTGATCTCGAGCCTGCGCGTCGAGCCCGACCGCGTGCCGACGACCGACCAGCCGCACCGCGCCGAACTCGTGATCGACAACCCGTACCCCGTCACCCTGCGCGGCAAGGCGTTCCTCCTCGAGCCGGGCGGGCTGAGCCGCCTGAACCCCTCCGGCGGGCCCGCCACCGGGCGCGACCGGACCTGGGTCATCACCCCGCGCGGGCTCGGCTTCTCCGCCCCGCCGGAGCGCGAGGCCCGGGCCGGCTTCCGCATCGAGTTCAGCCCGGCCGAGGAGGCCGGAGATCGCGACCTCGTGCTCGACCTCGAACTCGTCGGGGACCGGGAGATCGGCCCGATCCGCGTCCGCCGCTCCCTGCACCTGGGGCTCGAGGACGTCGAGCTGTTCGTCTCCTACCGCGTCGTCGCCGGGGTCGGCGGCGCCGGGCCGCGCGGGCTCGTCGTTGAGGTCGAGGTCGTCAACAGCGGGGCCGAGCCGATCAGCGGCGAGATCCTGACGATCTCCCCCGGCCTGCCGCGGCGCAGCGCCGCGATCGAATCGCTCGCCCCCGGGCACACGGAACGCCGCGCGTTCATCTACCCGGGCGCCCTCGAGGAGGCCGTCGGCAAGCCGGTCTACGTGAGCCTCGAACTCCCCGGACGCGGCGCCCGCATCAACAAGAGCGTGATGGTCGAGTAGCCCCCCCCCCCCCCCCCCGCGCCCCCCCCCCCCCGGGCCCCCCCCCCCCCCCCCCCCCCGGCCCCCCCGG
>CAYMFP010000072.1:0-5675 GCA_964389385.1 uncultured Phycisphaeraceae bacterium
CAGGCGCGGGCGAGGCCTTCGCGGATCGCGAAGCGGGCCAGTTCCACCCGATCGTGGAGGTCGAGCTTGCTCATCAGGCTCGTCGAGTGGTTGTCGACGGTCTTGACGGAGATGTGCATCGTGCTGGCGATCTCCTTCTTGGAGAGCCCCCGCGCGATGTAGCGCAGAACCTCGATTTCCCGCGGGCTGAGCAGGCTCAGGCGGCTGCGGTGCTCCGGGTCCCCGGTCCGCCCCCCGCGGGCGACCAGGCGTTCCTCGATCCGCGGGCTGAAGAACTTCTGCCCCCCGTGCACCGCCCGGATCGCCCGCACGATCAGCTCCGGGTCCTCCTGCTTGGTGATGTACCCCGACATCCCGACGTTGAGCCCCTCCTCGATGTAGCGGTCGTGGATGAAGGCCGTGACGAAGATGATGCGGGTGTCATCGCACCGGGCCCGGATGGTGCGGGCGGCGTCGAAGCTCAGCCGCCCGGGCATCTCGACGTCCATGAGCACCACGTCGGGGGCGTTCTTGAGGCAGAACTCGATGGCCTCGTCGGCCGATTCGACCTCCCCGACGACCCGGAAGTCCTGCTCCTGCGCCAACCAGAAGGCGGTGGCCTTCCGGACCATGCGGTGATCGTCGGCAAGCAGGATTCGGATCGGGTTCGGCATCTCGGGCTCGCGGTGGACCAGCTATGGGGCGATAGGGCGTCATCGTAGCCGCCGCGGGCGGGACCGGAGCCGCCCGCGACACCCTTCCGGCCCCCGAACCGATCGGCTTCCGGGGGGTCGGCACTTGCGATTCCGCGGAAGCCCGCCACAATCGCGGGCGTTCGCGGGGCCGCGCGGGGCGTGGCCGGAGAGCCGCGGACGTGTTTTCCCGGTCCCGCGCCCGCCCGGCGGGGCCCCCGGACGTCTGGAGAGCCGCCGAGATGTCGACCGACAACGCCCGCAGTTCCGCCGTCGCCGCCTCCACCGAGTACAGCCGAAACCAGCGCCTCACCGACCGCCGCCCGGTCGACGAGATCTTCGGCGAGGACACCTTCAGCCTCCGCAAGATGCGGGAGCGCCTCCCCAAGGCGATCTACCGCAACCTGCTCCGGACCGTCCAGCGGGGCGAGCCCCTGGACCCCGACGTCGCCGACGTCGTCGCCGTCGCGATGAAGGACTGGGCGATCGAGAAGGGCGCCACCCACTACACCCACTGGTTCCAGCCCCTCACCGGGCTCACCGCCGAGAAGCACGACGGGCTCATCGTCCCCGACACCGAGGGGCGCGTCGTCTTCGCCCTCTCCGGCGCCGACCTCGTCCAGGGCGAGCCCGACGCCTCCAGCTTCCCCTCCGGCGGCATCCGCGCCACCTTCGAGGCCCGCGGCTACACCGCCTGGGACGCCACCAGCCCCGCCTTCCTCATCCGCGGGGAGAACAACGTCACGCTCTGCATCCCCACGGCCTTCGTCTCCTGGACCGGCGAGGCCCTGGACAAGAAGACGCCCCTGCTCCGCTCCATCGAGGCCATCAGCGAGCAGGCGATGCGGATCCTCCGCTTCTTCGGCGCCGACGACGGCGTCCACCGCGTCCACACCACCCTGGGCGCCGAGCAGGAGTACTTCCTCGTCGACCGCAACCTCTACTTCGCCCGGCCGGACCTGGTCACCTGCCAGCGCACCCTCTTCGGCGCCGGCCCCGCCAAGGGCCAGCAGCTCGAGGACCACTACTTCGGCTCCATCCCCCCCCGCGTCCTCGCCTTCATGACCGAGGTCGAGTACGAGCTCTACCGCCTGGGCGTCCCCGTCAAGACCCGCCACAACGAGGTCGCGCCGGGGCAGTACGAGATCGCCCCGCTCTTCGAGACCACCAACATCGCCTGCGACCACCAGATGCAGCTCATGGAGACGCTGCGCCGCGTCGCACCCCGCTACGGGCTCCAGGTCATCCTCCACGAGAAGCCCTTCCGCGGCGTCAACGGCTCCGGCAAGCACAACAACTGGTCGATGGCGACCGACACCGGCATCAACCTCCTCGATCCCCGCGTCGACGCCCACGAGAACCTCCAGTTCATGACCTTCCTCTGCGCGGTCATCCGCGCGGTCGACCTCCACGCCGACCTCCTCCGCGCCTCCGTCGCCAGCGCCGGCAACGACCACCGCCTCGGCGCCAACGAGGCCCCGCCCGCCATCATCTCGATCTTCCTCGGCGACATGCTCACCGACCTCGTCGAGCAGATCGAGAGCGGCGACTACAAGCGCACCATCCGGGGCGGCGAGCTCAAGCTCGGGGCCCGCACCCTCCCCCAGATCCCGCGCCACGCCGGCGACCGCAACCGCACCAGCCCCTTCGCCTTCACCGGCAACAAGTTCGAGTTCCGCGCCGCCGGCTCCACCTCCGCCGTCGCCTGGCCGAACACCATCATCAACACCATCGTCGCCGAGAGCCTCGACTACATCGCCACCGAACTCGAGAAGGCCGCCGGCAAGAACCCGACGCCCGACAAGATCGAGGCCGCCGTCAAGAAGGTCCTCCAGGGCGTCGTCAAGCAGCACAAGCGCATCATCTTCAACGGCGACAACTACTCCGCCGAGTGGCACGCCGAGGCCGAGCGCCGCGGGCTGCCCAACCTGAAGGACTCCACCGAGGCGATCCCCGTCCTCTCCAAGCGCGAGAACATCGCCCTGTTCAAGAAGTACCGCGTCCTCTCCAAGGACGAGGTCGAGGCCCGCACGCACGTCTTCCTCGAGAAGTACAACAAGGAGTCCCTCATCGAGGCGGAGCAGATGATCGACATCGCCCGCACGATGATCCTCCCCGCCGCCGTCCGCCAGCAGCACGAGTTCGCGGTCGCCGTCCAGGCCACCCAGGCCGCCGGCGTCGACTGCACCTCCGAGCGGGCCGCGCTCGAGCAGTTCGTCGGGTTCGTCGTCCGCCTCCGGAACGCGATCGAGACGCTCACCGAGGCCGCGGCCCACGCCGAGGCCGACCCCCTCAAGCACGCCCGGCACATCAAGCGGCGCGTCTACCCCGCGATGGAGGAACTCCGCGCCGCGGCCGACCAGCTCGAGGACAACATCTCGGCCGACCTCTGGCCGCTGCCGACCTACCGCGAGCTGCTCGTCATCCGCTGAGCGGCCCCGCCCTACCCCGCCCCGGTCCAACCATCCCCGCACCCCCGCGAAAGCCCCGGCCCGCCCGCCGGGGCTTTTCTTCTCCCCTCGGCCCCGTCGCGCCGCGCCGGCCCATCCGGTATCCTGCCCATCCGCAAGGAGACCGAGATGCCACGCCCAGTCACCCTCTTCACCGGCCAGTGGGCCGACCTCCCCGGCGAGCAGCTCTTCCCGAAGATCAGGAGCCTCGGCTACGACGGCGCCGAACTCGCCTGCTGGGGCGACCACTTCGAGGTCGACCGCGCCCTCGCCGAACCCGGCTACTGCGACGCCAAGCGGGCCCAGCTCGAGCGCCACGGCCTCGTCTGCCACGCCATCTCCAACCACCTCGTCGGGCAGTGCGTCTGCGATCCGATCGACGACCGGCACAAGGCCATCCTCCCCGACCGCCTCTGGGGCGACGGAGACCCGGAGGGCGTCCGCCGCCGGGCCGCGCAGGAGATGATCGACACCGCCAAGGCCGCCGGGAAGTTCGGCGTCTCCGTCGTCAACGGCTTCACGGGCTCGAGCATCTGGCACATGCTCTACTTCTTCCCGCCGACCTCGCAGGAGCGCGTGAACAAGGGCTTCGACGACTTCGCACGGCGGTGGGGGCCCATCCTCGACGCCTTCCGGGCCGAGGGCGTCCGCTTCGCCCTCGAGGTCCACCCGACCGAGATCGCCTACGACATCCACACCGCCCGCCGCGCCCTCGACGCGGTCGGCAACCACCCCGCCTTCGGCTTCAACTTCGACCCCTCGCACCTGATCTGGCAGGGGATCGACCCCGCCGAGTTCATCGAGGCCTTCCCCGACCGCATCTACCACGTCCACATGAAGGACGCGGCCCGCAACCTCTCCGGCGGGCGCAACTCCATCCTCGCCAGCCACCTCGCGTTCGGGGACCACCGGCGCGGGTGGGACTTCCGCTCCGTCGGCCGCGGCGAGGTCGACTTCCAGGCGATCATCCGCGCCCTCAACCGCATCGGCTACCAGGGCCCCCTCTCGGTCGAGTGGGAGGACTCCGGCATGGACCGCGAGCACGGCGCCCGCGAGTCCGCCGAGTACACCCGCAGGATGGATTTCACCCCCAGCGCCGTCGCCTTCGACGCGGCTTTCGACAAGTAACGAGCCGGGGGCGCAAAGTCCCCCGGGGCTCACCTCCGGCGACGGCCCCGCCACAAGCCGCCCGTCCCCCTCCCCCTGAGCGAGCGAACACCATGCCCACCCCCCTCCGCTACGGCATGATCGGCGGCGGCCGCGACGCCTTCATCGGCGCCGTCCACCGCATGGCCGCCGCCCTCGACCAGCAGGCCGTCCTCGTCGCCGGCGCCCTCTCCTCCACGCCCGAGAAATCCCGCGCCAGCGGCCGGGACCTCGGCCTCCCCGACGACCGCAACTACGCCTCGTGGCAGGAGATGCTCGAGCAGGAGTCGCGGCGTCCGGAGGGCGACCGCATCGACTTCGTCTCCATCGTCACCCCCAACCACACCCACTTCGAGATCGCCCGCGCCTTCGCCGACGCCGGCTTCCACGTCGTCCTCGACAAGCCGATGGTCCACACCTCCGAGCAGGCCGCGCAGCTCGTCGAGACCGTCGAACGCCGCGGCGTCGTCTTCGCCGTCACGTACAACTACACCGGCTACCCCCTGGTCCGCCAGGCCCGCGAGATGGTCCGGGCCGGCGAGATCGGCCCCGTCCGCAAGGTCTTCGTCGAGTACCACCAGGGCTGGCTCTCCACCCAGCTCGAGGCGACGGGCAGCAAGCAGGCCGGCTGGCGCACCGACCCCGCCCGCTCCGGCATCGCCGGAGCGGTGGGGGACATCGGCACCCACGCCGAGAACCTCACGCACTTCATCACCGGGCTCGAGATCGCCTCCCTCGCGGCCGACCTCACCGCCTTCGTCCCCGGCCGCCGCCTCGACGACGACGCCTCCGTCCTCCTCCGCTTCCGCCCCGAGCGCGGCGTCGCCGCCAAGGGCGTGCTCACCTGCTCGCAGATCTGCTCCGGCGAGGAGAACGGGCTCGCCATCCGCGTCTACGGCGAGCGCGGCGCCCTCAAGTGGCGCCAGGAAGAGCCCAACCAACTGGTCCACATCCCCGAGGGCGGCCCCCAACGCATCCTCACCCGCGGCGGCCCCGGCCTCGGGCCTTCCGCGGCCGCGGCCACCCGCATCCCCGCCGGGCACCCCGAGGCCTTTATCGAGGCCTTCGCCAACATCTACCGCGGCGCCATCGACGCCATCCGCGCCCGCTCCTCCGGCTCGCCCCCCTCCTCCCTCGCCGAACTGATCCCGACGGTCCGCGACGGGGCCCGCGGCGTCCGCTTCATCGAACGCGTCGTCGAGTCCTCCCGCCGCGACGCCGCCTGGCTCGACTTCTGAAGACCGGCAGGCCGCACGCATCCCGGCCCGATCCTGCCCGCACCCTCCCCCTCGGCATAACCCTCCCGGGCGATCGAATACCCCCAGCCGGCCCCAACCGGCCCGACCCCGCCTCGCCCGACCCCCTGTTCCGGCCGATACACCCGGGTAAATACCGGAGCCGGCCCCCT
>CAYMFP010000072.1:5775-11284 GCA_964389385.1 uncultured Phycisphaeraceae bacterium
AGCCGGCCCCCTTTCCGGCCCGTCCGGCGGAGATCGAGCGGCTGCTCGGGCTCGCCGAGGCCGCCCGCGTCCGCCACGCCGACCGCGCCCGCCGCGACGGACCCCGCTTCCCCGCCCGCCGCGCTCAGGCGATCGCCACCTTCACCCACCCCGGCGGCACCGTCCACACCTGCGCCGTCGTGCTGGAGAACATCTCCAGCCAGGGGCTCGGCATCATCCACGCGGCCTTCCTTCACCCCGGCACCCGCTGCGACCTGATCGTCCCCGGCGTGGACGGCGAGGGCATCCGGGCCTCCGGGCAGATCGCCTGGGTCCGCCACCTCTCCGGACGCTTCCACGCCCTCGGCGTCAATCTCGATGCCAAGATCGACCCGCGCCGGCTCGTCGACCACCAGACCTGGATGCGTCACAGCCAGCAGCCGGACGTCGGCGACCTCTCCGCCTGCTCCGGCGCCGCCCTCTGCATCGACCCCGAGCCCCTCGACCGCGAGCTGCTCAAGATGCTCCTCCAGGGCACCGGCCTGAAGGTCACCGACGTCGCCGATCCCGGCGCCGGGTTCGACCAGTTCCGGAAGCGTCCTTTCGACATCGTCTTCTGCGACCTCGGCTCCGGCGAGCGATCGGCCGTCGGCTGCATCCGCCGCTTCCGGGACCTCGGCTACGGCGGCCCGTTCGTCGTCCTCACGCACGACGCCGACCCGGCCGCGACCGACCCCGCCAGGGAGGCCGGGGCCTGCGAGATCATCGTCAAGCCCTACCGGCGCGACACCCTCCTCGCCGCCGTCCGCACCGCGATGACCGACCACTTCGACCGCTGGGGCGGCTCGAAGCCGATCGTCTCCGACCTCCCGGACCCCGCGGCCGAGCCCGTCCGCCGGTTCATCACCGAGGTCCACCGCCAGACCATCGCCCTCGACCGGGCCATCCGGGTCCAGGACGAGCAGGCCGTCCGCGGGATCTGCACCCTCCTCCGCGGCGCCGGCGCGGGGTACGGCTTCGAGATCCTCTCCGACGTCTCGACCGAGGCCCTCCGCGCCCTGGACACCATGGGCGGCGTCCTCCCCGCCCGGCAGTTCATCGCCCGAGTCATCCAGGTGAGCCGCCGCCTGAGCCTCCCGGCCTGAGCGTGCCCCCCGCCGCGAACGGACGGGCCGCGCTCAGACCTCCTCGGGCCTCGGCCCCGCCGCGTGCGGCGGGCGGGTCTCCGCCTCCGCGTCGATCGCGCCCGGCTTGGCCGCGTCCAGCTCGCTGAACCGCGTCTCGAGCAGCGAGAGACGACGCTCCAACTCCACGATCGTCCGGTTCGCCTCGCCCAGCTCCTCCGTCAGCCGCTCCGCCGCTCGCTCGGCGAACAGGGCCGACTCTTCCGCGGCCGTCAGGCGTCGCTCCATCGTCTCGTCCATCCTGGTGATCCTTCCGCTCGGGTCGTGCGATCGTCTGCTCCGGGCGGCTCCGCCGCCCGCCCCACCCACCCCATTCCACCCCTCCCCGCCCGTCCACGGCCCGTCACTTCGCGTGCTCGCCCGCACCCGATCCACCCCCGCGTCCGGCGCCCGGGTGTATCCTCCCCCCGTATGCCAGCCTTCGCCCCTCTCCTCGTCGCCGCGGCCGTCTCCGCCGGCGCTCACGCCGCCGTGATCTCCGCGGACGCCGCCTCGCTCCGGCTCGACGCGCGCACGCTCTGGCAGCCCGCGGAGGACGCCGTCGCCCCGCCCCCCGCGGACGAGGCCGCCGCGGCGAGCTTCTGGCGCAGCACCGGAGCATACCTGAGCGAGGATTCCACCTTCATCAACGTCGGGCTCGGCGCCGCCATCACCGCCGGCGACGCCACCGACTACCAGGCCTTCGTGGGCTGGTCCAAGTTCATCGTCGACGACGTGGAGATGTCCTTCGAGGCCCGCCTGTTCTACTTCGACCAGGAGGACGGCGACGCCCTCGGCGTCTCGCCCCTCTTCGTGCTCCGCTGGCACCTGCTCAGCAGCGCCCCGGAGCCCGAGCCGGGACTCGACCCGACGTGGACGGCCTTCGCCGACGTCGGCATCGGCTTCTTCCTCTCCAGCCGCAACGTCCCCGAGGGCGGCACCTCGTTCAACGCGGCGCCCCGCATCGGCGTCGGCTTCACCCGCCGCCTGACCGACGACGGCGTCCGCCTCATCGCCGGCGTCCACTGGCACCACATCTCCAACGCCCGCATCATCGGGCAGGACGACAACCCCTCCCGCGACGGCGCGATGGTCTACGCCGGGCTCACCTTCCCCTTCTGATCCCCGCCCCCCGCGTCCACCCGCGGCCCGCTCCGCACGCCCCTCACCCGGCGTTGCGCAGCGCCGCCGCCCCCGGCGCGTCCACCTCGCCGACCACCGTCCGGTTCCGCCCGCCCTCCTTGGCGCGGTACAGGTTCCGGTCGGCGGCCTCCACCCACACCGCGGGGTCCGCCGCCGCGCCGTCCACCTGCGACGTGCCGACGATCCCGCACGAGGCCGTCACCGAGTGCTCCGGGTGCCGCGGCCACCGCGTCTCCTCCAGGCGAGCGCGCACCCGCTCGATCAGCGTCAGCGCGTCCGCCGGCGTGGTGTCCGGCATGATGATCGCGAACTCCTCGCCCCCGTACCGGCAGGGGATGTCGCTCGTCCGCGCCTCCCGCTGGATGATGCGTGCGAACTGCTGGATCACCGCGTCCCCGGCCGGGTGCCCGTAGGTGTCGTTGATCATCTTGAAGTGGTCGATGTCCAGGATCGCCAGCGAGAGCGCCCGCCCGTGCCGGGACGCGCCGGAGAGTTCGGCACGCCATCGCTGGTCGAAGCTCCCGCGGTTGCCGAGCCCGCTCAGCCCGTCGATGTGCGCCTGCTGGGCCAGCATCTGCAGCAGCGAAGCGACCCGCAGCGCCGACCGCACCCGCACCCGGAGCTCCGTCATGTCGAACGGCTTGGTGACGTAGTCCACCGCGCCCAGGTCGAACGCCGTCACCTTGTCCTGCGGGCTGTGCAGCCCGCTGAGCACGATGACCGGGATGTCCCGCGTCGCCGGATCGTCCTTGAGCGCACGCAGCACCTCGAACCCGTCCATGTTCGGCATGTCCAGGTCGAGCAGGATCAGGTCCGGCCCCAGGCGGTGCGCCTCCTCGATCCCCTCCGGGCCCGAGGCGGCGGCGACCACCCGGATCTGCTCGTTGCGCAGCCGGACCTCCAGGATCCGGTGCACGTCGGGGCAGTCGTCCACCAGCAGCACCAGCGGCTGAGGATCGTCGGATTGGAGCGAGAGGGAGGGCATCGAGTGGTCGGCCGGTGGGGCTCCGGTGGGCAGGGGGTGGTCAGCGGCCGGCGCGACGGCAGAGATCGACCAGCTCGGCCGTCGCCGCCTGGATCCGCTCCAGGTCCGGGCAGGTGACGCCGCGGATCAGCGACTCCACGTCGCCCGCGCAGCGACCGACGTCCGGAAACCCGAACCCGGGCGCCGACCCCTTGAGCTGGTGGGAGATCGTCTGGAGCGTCGCCAGGTCCCCCGCGGCGACCGCCTCCTCGAGCCGGGCGACCCGTTTTCCCAGCTCGCCGCAGAAATACGCGACAAGCTCGGCCATCTCCGGGTCGTTGGCGAGCGTGCTTTCGATGCGTCCGGCGGCTGTCGGGCCCATAGGGTGCCTCCCTCGCAGGCTCATCGGCAAGCCTTCGGGGTGGGTTCACCCCAAGCCCAACACGCGCCCGACTAACGGGGAGACTTCCCGGATTCCGCCGATGCCTCCCAAAACGACCGCCGGCCGCGGAATTCCGCGGCCGGCGCAAAGTGACCCCAAGGGGATTCGAACCCCTGTTTTCAGGATGAGAACCTGACGTCCTGGACCAGACTAGACGATGGGGCCAGGCACGGGCCGAGAGGTCTCGACCCGGGGGGAAGCCTAGCCCCCTCCGCAGGAAGATCAAGGGGTCCCGGCCAAGACCTACAGCGCGTCCGGGTTCAGCACGAGCAGCACCGCCACGTCGTACAGGGCGTGCACCGCCACCACCGTCCCGAACCCGCGCAGGAGATACACCCCCGCGAAGTACAGCCCGGACAGGAAGTAGACCACGAACGGCCCGGGCTGGAACCCCCCGGCACGGACGGGGTCGTGGTACAGAGCGAACAGCACGGCCGAGGCGACCGCCGCGATCACCCGCCCCGCCCGGTCCGGCTGCCGGAGCACGTCGACCACCAGCAGGTGGACGATCGCGATCGCGATCATCCGGAACAGCAGCTCCTCGTAGATCCCCGCGCCCAAGGCGATCGTCAGCTTCGCCTGCCAAGGCCACGGGTCGTGGGGCAGGAAGGCCGTCTGCGCGAAGACCGCGGCCGTCGTCAGCCCATTGAGCACCAGGAGCGGCAGGGTCCAGAGGATCGACTCGCCGAGCATGCCGGCGAGCACGCGCGGGTGGATCGTCCACGGATCCCGGCGCAGCGCATGCCAGACGAGCAGCACCGCGACGAGCGCCAGGCCCGGCAGGTAGAGCCCGAAAGCGCCGAAGACGTTGAACACCCGCTCGATGAGCTGCTGCGCGGCGACGACCTCGCCCACGCCGTTCCGGTCCAGGAGGTACGTCAGCGACCCGAACTCATACGCCAGAATGAGGGGGGAAAGAAAGGCGAGGATGTGGAGGGGGCGGCGGGAAAGGTCGGCGTAGCCGGGATCCCGGGACGCCGAGCGGCGGGCGGGGGTGCGTGGGGTGGAGCTCGATGACGATCGACCCACCGCCGCGCCTTCCGTGCCGGGGTGCGGCCGGGCTGAACCCGGCTGCCGGGATGCGTGAGGGAAAACCCTGGCGCGCGCCCTGCGGGGCGCGGACGGGGCGTCCTGAGGGAGAGGCCGCGGAGATCAGGCGGCGGTCTTGAGCGCCTTGAGCTTGGCGCTGAGGCGCGACTTGCGGCGGGCGGCCTGGTTGCGGTGGATCACGCCCTTCTGCGCGGTCCGGTCGATGATGCTCGCCGTCTTGCGGTACTGCTCGGTGGCGGCGTTGACGTCGCCGGAGGCCTGGGCGAGGAGGAAGTCCTTGATCGCCACGCGCATCGTGCGGAGGCGCCAGCGGTTGAGGGCGCGGCGGGAGGCGTTCTGACGGACGCGCTTCTTGGCGGAGAGGCTGTGGGCCATCTGGTGGGCTTCCCTCGTGCGGGCCGGTGCGGGGACGGGCCCCGGCGGTGCTGCGTTTCGGTGGCCGCCCGCGGACGCACGGGCGATGGATACCGCCCGGCGGCGTCGGCCGTTCCGGCGGGACTGCAATGATTGCCGGGCGGGGCGGCGGATCAAGTGCCGCGAGAACGACCGAACCGGAGCGCGGCGGGGGCGGTAGACAACGGGCCGGCCGCAAGTCGACGCGGGGCGGAGAATCCCGCCCGCGGGGGCTTGCCGGTGGCGGGGGACCGGCTTACGGTTAGCCCTGCGGCGTCCCTCCGGGGCGCGGCGACAACCTGTTGCGGGCGTAGCTCAATTGGATAGAGCATCTGACTACGGATCAGAAGGTTAGGGGTTCGAGTCCCTTCGGGC
>CAYMFP010000073.1:0-11236 GCA_964389385.1 uncultured Phycisphaeraceae bacterium
CTCCGCCTCCTCCCCCTACACTCGCCCCATGTTCGTACGGGGTTCGGCAGGAAGTCGGCGCCCGCCCGTGCCCATCGGGCAGCGCCTCGCCGCCGCGGCGGTCGCTCTGGGCTCGCTGGGGCTGCTCACCGTCGCGATGCTCCTCCGCCCCAGCCCGGCCGGGCACGGCACCCACACCGCCCTCGGCATGCCCCCCTGTTCGTGGGCGGATCGGCTCAACGCCCCCTGCCCCGCCTGCGGCATGACCACCTCGTTCGCCTACGCGGCCAACGGCGACCCGCTCGGCTCCCTCCGGGCCCAGCCCTTCGCCACGCTGCTCGCCCTCGGGACGGCCGCCGCCTTCTGGGCCGGGCTGTACATCGCGGCGACGGGCTCGACGCTCGGCGGAGAATTTGGCAGAATGCTCAGACCGGGTGTGCTCTGGCCCTTGGGGGCCCTGGCGCTCCTGGCGTGGGGCTACAAGTTCCTGACCTGGCCGCGGTAGCGGCCGCGGGAACCGGGATGGGGATTGGCGGGTGGGGGAGTTCGGGGTGGAAGGCGGTGGGCGGAGGATGGGGCAGAGGGATCAGCGAATCCCAGGGACGCGAGGCGCACAGCGCCGTCTGGAGCCGTCGATGAAGATCCGGATTCTCCCCCGCGCGGGCCGGCGCGTTCTCCTCGCCGCGGGCGCCCTCGCGGCGATCGCCGGCGCCGCCGGGTGCATCATCCCCGCCGCCATCGGCGGCATGGCCCAGTCGTACCGGATGACCGGCACCAGCAAGGTCTGGGCCGAGTACACGGGGCTGCAGGGCAAGACCTACGCCGTCGTCACCCTCGCCGACCGAGCCATCGAGGCCGAGCACCCCGGGCTCGTCGCCCGCGTGACCCAGCGCGTCAACGACCGCCTGCGCGCCCACGCCGGCGCCACCGGGCACATCCCCAGCGACACCATCCTCGCCTACACGTACAACAACCCCCACTGGCAGGCGATGCCCCGCGGCGAGCTGGCCGCCAAGCTCAAGGTCGACCGCCTCATCATCATCGAGCTGCTCGAGTACCGCCTCAACGAGCCGGGCAACGACATCGTGTGGGATGGCACCGCCGCGGCCACGGTCTCCGTCGTCGAGGGCGAGTCCGGCGTGCTCGACGAGCCCATCTTCGAGAAGGCGATCAACGTCACCTTCCCCGACGTCATGGGCCTCACCTACAACGAGATCCCCCAGGCCGCCGTCACCACCGAACTCAGCAACCGCCTGATCGACCGGATCGCGTGGACGTTCTACGACCACGAAGAACCGAACATGATCAAGTACTGACCCCACCCCACCCCTCTCCACCTCCCTCACCCCCACCATCCACCCCGCCCCCGGCCGCAACGCCGACCCCGGAAAGCGACGGAGACGCGCATGCCCAGGACCCCCCGCCCCCACGCCCGAACCGGGGCCAGAACCCGCGCGGCCGCCCTCGCCGCGGGCGTCGCCGCTTCGGCGATCGCCCTCGCCGGGTGCAACATCGTCGCGCCCGTCTTCTACGCCGTGCACGGGCCCGGCAAGGTGGAGGCGGCGTACGAACTCCCGAACCGCCCGACCGTCATCCTCGTCGACGACCCGGGCAGCCGCGTCTCGCAGCGGCGCCTGCGCGCCCAGATCGGCGACGTCGCGCAGCGCTACCTCCTCGAGAAAAAGGTGCTGACCGACATGGTCGACACCCGCGCCGCCCTCGCCCTCGCCTCCCAGCCCCCGCCCGTGGGCGAGAAGCCGATGTCCGTCGCCGCGATCGGGCGCAACGTCGAGGCCGAGGTCGTCATCTACGTCGTCCTCAAGGAGTTCCTCCCCAACGGCGCCGCCCCCGACTACAGCCCCCGCGTCACCATGGACGTGAAGGTGCTCGACGCCCTCGCCGGCGAGCGCCTCTGGCCCGGCGCCTCCGTCCACGACCCCGGCTTCACCTTCACCCTCAACATCCCCACACGCCCGGGACGCGTGCAGAACCCCACCACCACCGCCGACGCGCTCGCCCGCGAGTCCGAACTCGCCACCCTGGCCGGCCGCGGGCTCGCCCAGCTCTTCCACACCGTCGAGGTCACCGAGAGCGTCCGCGCGGGGATGAGCCAGTGACGACGCCGGACCGCGCCGCCGCGCTCGCCCGCCTCGAACTCCCCGGCGCCCGCTTCGTCGTCGGCGTCGACGGCGACGCGCTCGACGCCCAGGGCGTCGCGGAGGAACTCGGCGTCCTCGCCGTCGCCGGGCTCCGCTTCGACGCCGTGCTCCCGGCCTCCGCCGGGCACCGCGACGTCGCCGAAGCCCTCGTCCGCGAGGCGAAGCTCCCCTTCCGCCTCGCCTTCGCCAGGCGCGTGGCCGAGGCCGCCCCGGCCCTGGGCGTGCTGCTGCTCAGCGAGGCCGGCGGCGGGGACGCGGCCGAGGCCGCCTGCCGCCACGCCGGCGTGCCGACCGCGCGCGTCCCGCTCCCGCGCGTCGACCGCCCGCCCCAGGCCGACCGCTACCGCGCCCGCCGCGTCCTCCCCCTGCTCGACGCGGTCGAGGATGCGCTCTCCTCCGCGGCGACGCGCGGATCCTGAACCCGCCGCGGCCTCATCCGCCCACGCAGCGCACCCGGCGATCCGCTCCCGCGGCGCAGCGCGCCGGGCTTTTCTCCGCCCGAAGCGGCGCGGCCCCGCGTCGGGGGCCACGCCGGATCGATCGTCCCGCAACCTCACCCGCGGCGGCGCCGCGCGGCCGCCAGCCCCGCGAGAGCCAACGCCGCACCCGCCCCCGGCGCCGGCACCGGCGTCAGCAGCACGCTGAAGAACTGCAGCTGCCCGTCCACCTCCATCTGCGCCTCGACGATGATCTGCCCGAGGTCGTTGATGTCCACCGCCGAGCTGAGCAGCATCCCCTCGGGCAGGCCCGCCACGAGGTCGTTCAGGTCGAACACCTCGCCCCCGATCCAGAGCCGAGCCTCCGGACGGAACGTGTCCGAGACCAGCTCGAACCCCACCATCACGTTGTCGTTGTTGATCCCCAGCACGCTGACGTCGATCGCGTTCGCGTCGAGCTGCCCGAGCGTGTGGAGGTTCCCCTGCTCGTCCCAGTACACCGGCACGTTCGCGAACAGGCTCAACGCCGCGTGCCCCACCACCACGCCGGAGTCGTTGATGTCCTGCGCCAGCGTCGGCATGTTCGCGATCAGCGACTCGAGCGTCTCGAACCCGCCGCCCTCCGTCCACCGGTACGCGCGCACCGCCTGCCCGGGCGCCGCGTTGGAATGCCCCGCGACCACGCCGTGCTCGTTCACCGCCGACGCCACGCTGTAGTCCCCCCCGAACCCGCCGATCACGTGGATCTGCCCGTTCTGCCAGTAGACCGCGGCCGTCGGACCGCCGAACGTCCCCCCGGCCGCCGTCTCCGCGCTCCCGACGATCATCCCCGCGTTGTTGATGTCGCTCGCCCCCGCCGAGAGCCCCGCCCCCAGCGTCGGCAGCACCACCACGTTCCCCGCCGAGTCGAACACGAACGGCACGGCGCCGAACCCGCCCGCCGGGTTCGCCGAGCCCACCACCCACCCGTGGTCGTTGATCCCCGTCCCCACGGCCCGCCCGTACGCGTCCCCGAACGCCGGCAGCAGGTTCGACCACCCCGTCCCCGGAGACCACAGGAACCCCATCCCGTCTCCGAGGTCCCCCGTCACCTGCCCCAGGTTGTTCAGCGCGAAGGGCGACGTGTACGTCAGCGAGAACTCGTCGTTCGTCGTATCGATCTGCGGCAGGATCGTCGCCGTGTACTGCGGGGCCGCGCCGGCGAGCGAACCGGCGATGCCCAGGGCGGCCGCGCCGGCGAGAGGGACGTGCACCACTTTCATCTCTGAACTCCTCGTGCGGGGAACAGGCGGTCCGCGGAGCGTGCATCCCCGCTACCGCCGAACTTCCGTGGAACGCCGGTGACAGCCCCGGCCGCTTCCGTTACGATCAGATTAGTTCTGATCGCGCACGACACAAGCCCTTTTCACGCCGGACCCCGGAAAATGTCCCCCACCATCCCCGCCGGTAGAGTGGCGGCCTCCATGACCCCCCGGGCCGCCGAACTCCCCGACGCCCTTCCCCTCTCCGCGGAACAGCGGGCGGGCATCGAACGCGCTCTCCGCCGCCTCCACGAGGCCATGAGGGGCTTCTGGCTCGCCTGGCCCATCGCCGAACGCAACCCGACCACCGTCGCCCGGGCTCTCGGGGTCGACCGCACGCTCTGCCAGCGCGTCTCCGCCGTCAGCCAGGCGGGCTTCGTCCCGGCTTCCATGCTCGAGGGCATGCCCGGCCCGCGGGCGCTCCGCGCGCTCGTCGAGGCCGCCCGGCAGACCTCCTGCCCCGTCCCGGACGAGAAGCTCGCCGCCCTCGCCGCCGCGGTCGACCGCCTCGACGAGGCGATCCAGGAGACCGCCGGCAGCCTCTCGAAGCTCAAACGCCGCTTCGCCCAGACGCACGCCGAGGCCCCGCCCGCCCTCCACGACGCCCCCGCCCAGGAGACCCTCTTCCTCGGAGCCAGCGCCGTGACGGGGCGCTTCTCCGAGGCGACGGCCTCCGTCGGCCTCTACGACCGCCGGGGCGTCGGGGACGGCGAACTCCGCCACGTCCGGGCCAGCGGCAACCACGGCATCGTCGCCGAGCCGCACGCCGTCCCGATGGTCCTCGAGGCCTTCGAGGGCGAAGCCGGGCTCGACGACGACGGGTGGCAGCGCACGCCCCTGCTCCTCCCCGGGCTCACGAGCGCCGCCTGCCGCCCCGTGCAGCTCAACCGCTCCCCCGGCTTCGCGGGCAACGCCATCGAGATCGAGCGCCGGGCCGAGCCCTCGAGCGTGTACATCTACACGGCCTTCCCCGTCCCGGACCCGGCGACGCTCGAGGAGCCGGTCGAGGAATCCTGGTTCATGCTCTACTCGCCCACGCGGGCCCTCATCTTCGACCTCTACCTCCACGAGTCCATCGCCCGCCGGTGCCTGCTCTCCCTCGACGTGCACCTCTGGCAGACGAGCTTCGCCCTCCATCCCCACGGGCGATGGCACACCCGCATGCCGCAGGCCCCCGCGATCGTCCAGCTCGGACGCGGCCTCGCCCGCGCGGGCACGCCCCTGCACCCGAAGCACGCCGAACTCACCGCCGAGGTCTTCCGCCGCGCCGACGCCGACCCCGCCGAGTACGTCGGCTTCCGGTGCGAGGAACGCTTCCCCGTCTGGCGCGCCGGCTACCGCTTCGAGCTGGACTTCGCGGGCGGATGACGCCGGCGGCCCGGGCTCCGCAGCACGCGTTCACCGGCCGGCTCTCGGAGCAAATACGCGACACGGGTGACGGCCTCGCGCGGCGGAGTGCGGATGGATGACGGGAAGGCCCGCGCGGCCCGCCCGTTCCCCGCATGCACGGAGATCCCATGTTCGCCCCGCTCCCGCACATCGCCGCGTTCGCCCTCGCCGCCGGCGCGGCGCACGCCCAGTTCTACACCGTCGACCCCGCGATCACCTTCCAGGGCCGCCTCGAACGCGACGGCGCGCCGGTCGACGGGAGCACGACGTTCCGCGCCCGGATCTTCGACGGCCCCTCCGAATCCGCCGCGATGCTCGCGGAGCTTCCCCCGATCACCGCCGTCGTCGAGGACGGCGCCTTCACGCTCGAGCTGGACTTCGACCCCGCCCTCTTCGGCGGGCAGGACCGCTGGCTGCACGTCATGGTCCTGGACTCGGCCGGGGGCGGCTTCGTGCCGCTCGAGCCGCGCCTCCGGCTGGCCCCCACCCCCTACGCGATCCGCGCCGCGTCGACGCCGTACGCGGAGTACGCCGCGAACACCCGAAACCTGCTCGTCACCGACGGCGGCGACGTCGGCGTCGGCTTCGGCCCCTCCCCCGCCCAGCCGCAGGCGACGCTCCACGTCGCCGGCCCGACGGGCATCGCCATCGGCGACACCCCGCAGGCGACGGACCTGGCGCGCATCCGCTCGAACGCGCCCCTCGGCGCGCTGCGCCCGGGCGCGAGCACCACCGGAACCATCATCTCCGGCCGCCCGCTCGTGCACACCGTCATCGACGTGACGGCGAACGACCCGGGAGACTCCTTCGCCGTGCGCACCGACGCGGACATGAACGGCGAGGTCGACACCATCGCGATGACGGTCAAGCCGAGCGGACGCGTCGGCGTCGGCACGACCGAGCCGCAGGCCGAACTGGACGTCGCCGGCGTCGTCCGCGTCGAGGCGCTGCGCTTCGCGGACGGCACGGAGATGACGACGTCCATGCGCCCCGTCATCCGCGCCACCGTCAGCCTCGACCTCCCGCCCGTGCCCGGGAACGCCGGGGGCTATACCGATCTCGAGGTCCCCGGCGCCGAGGTCGGCGACGTCGTCGTCATGACCCCGGACCTCGACCCGCTCTGGATGGACCAGCGACCGCCGCGCATCGTGGAGCCGAACAGAGTCCGGTTCACCTGGCTGAACACCAGCTCGTTGACCCAGGATCCGCCTCCGATGACCTGGCAGATCGCGATCATCAAGTGACGAAGACGGCCGGCCGCGCCCGAGAGCGCGGCCGCCGCGGATCTCACCGCTCCAGATCGCCCGCGGCCTCGGGCTGGTACTCCAGGCCCTTGATCACGAGGCGCTCGGTCCGCCGCGGCCCGCGGAACTCGATCTCCTCCCCGACCCAGCGTCCGAAGACGGCGCTGCCGAGCCGACACTGGAACGTCACCCACTCCGCCTCGCCCGACGGCAGCGTCCGAGGCGGCGCGTCCGGGTAGACGAGGGCGTAAACGTCTTCAACGCCGGTCTCGGCGTCGCAGACTCGGACGACGGAGTTCATCGTCACGAGGTCCGGCGGAACGAGCGCCGGGCGCACCTCCCGAGACTCCTCGATGCGGGAGAGCAGCTGCCGGACGTGATCCGGCGGCTGCCCCGAGACGTCGATCGAAGACAGGATCCGCTGCTTGTCGAGGGTGTTGACGAGCTTGGCACGCTTCATGAAACTTCTCCTTGCAGAGACCGGCCCGGGATTCCGGGGAACGAGCCCCGCGCGTAAGAACGAACTTCCCCGGAGCCACCGCCCCGGGCGCGAACAGTCGGCGTCGGAGGCTGGGGATCAGGCGCCCGTGCAGAGACGCACGGCGGCCGCGGAACGTGGGTTGGAGCAGGTCCGGCCGCCGCTCATGCATCCCCCCTTCGGGAGCGGGCGCGGCGGCCGGGCACAGGCGAGACGGCGATCGCGCACCCGAGATGCGCGCGGGTCAGAGCGGCAGACAGATGGACCAACCGCTCGGACATCGTCCGAAACCTCCAGCACAAGCATACCGCCCCTTCGGACCTCCAGGTGCGAAAGGCCCACCCTGGGCCCATCCGGCTCCTGAACCACCCGAACCAGCGGTATCGATGTGTCCGGCCCGGCACGCCGTGGCCGCATCCGGCGCGTACCGCAAGCCGCGGACGCCGGAGCAACCGACGTACGCGGCCCACCCCGCCAAGGTTCGGTCCTGTCTGCTCAGCCCACGCGCCGCCGGCGATACGCCAGCCCGCACGCGGCGACGGCCATCGCCCCGACCCCCGGCGCCGGAACGAGGGTCCCGTTCACCCGGAAGACCGCCCGCTGCGAGTCCGTCCCCGGGATGCCGTAGTAGGACTGCCATCCCTGCCCGTTGAGCTGCTGCGCGTACAGCCCGAAGTCATCGATCACGTTGAACGCCCAGCTCGCCAGCGCGTCCGTCGACTCCGTCCGCAGCGTGAGCCAGTAGGTGGCTCCCTCCTGGAGGACGAGGCCCCCGGAGAAACCGGCCGTCATCGGCGGCGCCCAGACGAACGGGTCCGTGACGCCGCTGGCGCTCGTCGACTCCAGGACCGTCCCCGGAAGGCCGTTCTCGTCCGACCGGATGTCCATGTAGACCAGGTCCGGCCCCCAGTTGTGCAGCACCGCGAAGTCGACCGAGTCGAAGTAGTAGTCGCCGCCGACCACCGTGAACGCCACCGCCTGCTCCCACACGTCCCCCGCGAGCGGGCCGCCGGACGAGAGCGTCCACCCCCGGTCGAGCGAGTAGGTGTCGCCCGGCCCGAAGTTGCTGTACAGAACGTCGGCCGAGACCGGACCGGCCACGGCCGCACCGACCGCCGCCAAAGCGATTGCCTTCATCTCGTTTCTCCTACAAAGGAAGGGGCGAAGCTCGGAACTCAGGGTCCGATAGCACCGCAAGGTACCCGACACCCCGCTCCCCGTTCCAGACGAATTTCGCCGCTTCCCGCCCCCGCCTCTCTCCTTTGGCGCGACCACTGGTTTCCCGCCGCTTCGCCCGCACCACTCCGCGCGATCACACGCCCGTCCCGACCCACTCGACCTCCCGCCCGTGCCGGCGGAGCATCGCCACGATCTGCGCCGCGTGGTGCTGGATGTGCCGCAGGTGGTAGAGGTGCATCTCGACCCGCGGGATCTTCCGCCATTCGAACCCGCTCGGCCCGAGCAGCGCCTCCGGCGTCTCCCGGGGCAGCACCCGATCGACCTTCTCGATCGCCCCGTCGATCCACGCCCGGACGCGCTCCCGCTCCGGCGGCGCCCCGGTGTCGACCGGAACGTACGGCGGGTCCCACGAGTACCCGAAGCTGAGCGCGTCCGGGCGGACCCACTCCGGCAACGGCGGGTGCGGCTCCCCGGCCGGCGTCAGGTACAGGTGGGCGAAGTACGTGACGTGCAGCGCCGCCTCCCAGCACGGGCGGACCGCCACCGGCTCGGTCCACAGCTCCCCCTCCGCCGCGTCGACCGCCCGCGCGAGAGTGATCAGCGCGGCCCGGAACTGGCTGCGGAGCGCCTCCGTCAGCGCGGCGTGCAACGGGAGATCCGACGCGGTGTCCGGCATGCGCCCAGCCTACCGGAACGCGCCCGGAACACACGGACGTTTCGGCGTCCGCCGCCAAAGTTCTCGGAACAACGCGAATGCGCCGCTCCGCTCGAACGCCTCTCCCAGCCCCTCAGGCCCGGTCCGAGGCGGTCCGAGAACCCGAACATGCCCCCAATCGCGCGTTACAGTCGTTTTCCGACTAGCACCCTTTGACCGTAACGCGCACACTCCCATTACTCCCCAACGTGTCGGCGCGGCCGACGGTGGCCACCGCCGAGGAACGTTCCGTGTCCGCTGTCGAGAAGAGGGGTTTTTCCATGCGTGCCATCTGCGCTTTCCTCTGTGCCGGCGCCGCTCTCAGCGCGCCCGCCCTGGGTCAGGTCGTCCACGTCGGCGATTCCACCGCCCCCTGGCTCGGGTTCATGAACGTCTCCGACCTGCCGGAGAACGGCGGCGTCTACCAGTTCGGCAGCCCCTGGGCCATCCAGGACCTCGTCGCCGTCTTCGACGACGCGGCCCGCACCCTCACCCTCTCGCCCAACACCATCGGCGACCCGAACGAGTACTGGTACCAGGGCGGCGGCGGCCCCGGCGCCCCGGGCAACAAGATCATGGAGGCCAGCCTCTACCAGGAGGTCAGCGACGGCTCCCTCAGCGGCGTCACCGTCACCTTCGAGGGCACCATCCTCGCCAATTCCTTCACCGGCGCCCACGAGACCGTCATCTTCATCCGCGACTTCGCGGCCGATTACTCCTCCTTCAACGAGACCGCGATCGTCGCCGCCCCCGGCGCCTTCAGCATCAGCCTGAACACCCTCGCCGACCCCACCCGCCACGTGCAGTGGGGCTTCCGCACCACCGGCGTCAACGTCTGGGTCACCGACACCGAGCCCTTCGGCAGCGTCGTCGTCCGCACCGTCCCGACGCCGGGCGCCCTCGCCGTCCTCGGCCTCGGCGGCCTCGCCGCCGCCCGTCGCCGCCGCGCCTGAACCCCGCGGCCTCCGAGCGATCCATCCCGCACGCCGGCGTCCTCGCACGGACGCCGGCGTTGTTTTTCATCCCGCTTCCGCGTTCCGCAGACGGCCGCCACCCCCGCCCCACCCCTCACCGCCTCCGGCGGCCGAACGGGCACGAGACGATCCTCCGCGGCGGCCCGCTCCCCTGCCTTGCCGCTCCGTGCGCCGCTCATTAGACTCGCCCGTCCGGGGTTCTCCGGACGCTCCGGGCGCCCCTTCCATCAACCGAGGAGAAAGAGCGTGCTCCATCATCGTCAAGCCGCCCGCGCGGCCGCCCTGTCGCTTCTCGCCCTCTCCGCCGCCCCCGCCGCGGCCCTGGAGTTCACCAACATCGTCGACACGTCGGGCGGCCTGATCACCTTCGGCCATCCGTCGCTGGACAACAACGGCGTCGTCACCTTCACCAGCGCCTACGACGTCTTCACCTCCGGCGTCTTCGCCGGCTCCGGCGGGCCGGTGGCCACGCTCTACGACACGACGACGCCCGGCTACTTCGCCTTCAGCGCCGCGCCGATGGCGAACGACCACGGCGACCTCGTCTTCCTCGTGATGCACCCGGACTTCAGCCAGAGCATCTTCCTCGGCGACGGCTCCGGCGGCCCCGTGACCTTCATCACCGGCGACAGCACCAACGCCTACACCGGCTTCGGCGACCCGGTCATCAACAACGCCGGCACGATCGCGTTCCAGGCCTCCACCACCTCGGGGACCACGGGCATCTACGCCCACGCGAGCGGCTCCACCTCCACCGTCGTCGACAACACCGGCGCGTTCGACAACTTCAGCTTCTACTACTCCATCAACGCCGCCGGCACCGTCGCCTTCCAGGCCGGCCTGGACGGCGGCGGGCAGGGCATCTACGCCGCGGGCGGGGGCTCCGTCACCACCATCGCCCAGACGGGCGGGCAGTTCAGCTTCTTCTTCGACTCGGCCTCGATCAACGACCACGGGCAGGTCGTCTTCGGCGCCGCGCTCACCGGCGGCGGAGAGGGCATCTTCCTCGGCGACGGCGACCAGGTGATCACCATCGCCGACAGCAGCGGGCCCTTCGTGGCCTTCGGCTTCGGCGCCGGCATCAACAACAACGGCACCGTCGCCTTCATGGGCCAGCTCGAGGACACCCGCTACGGCATCTTCACCGGCGGCGACCCCGAGACCGACGCCGTCATCCTCACCGGCGACATCCTGTTCGGCTCCGAGGTCGTCGACATCCGCTTCTACATGAACGGCCTGAACGACCTCGACCAGATCGCCTTCGGCTACACCCTCGCCAACGGCCTCAGCGGCATCGCCGTCGTCACCGTCCCCGCCCCCGCCACGCTCCCCACCCTCGCCGTCCTCGGCCTGGCCGCCCTCCCCCGCCGCCGCGGCGCCTGACCCCTCCACGGCCGGAACC
>CAYMFP010000074.1:0-11154 GCA_964389385.1 uncultured Phycisphaeraceae bacterium
GCTTGCGGCGCCAACTCGCCGCGCACCCCGGCCTCGGGCGCGAGCCGGAGCCGCGGGGCCCGCGGCCGGTTGCCGGGTCTGGGATAGGCGACGATGGGGGTGGCGGCGGTGGAGGCCGGGGGAAAGAAGGATGCGGCCGGAAGGGCGGCGTCGGGAGTGGGGGGGAGGGTGGGGTCGGGGGGTGTCGGCGGGGATGGGGGAAGCGAGGGATCGGTGGTGTAGGGGGAGACGTAGATCACGAGCTGGAGGTCGTTCGCGAAGGCGTTGTGGAGCGGCGTCGCGCGGAGGCGGGCGATCCGGCCGGGCGGGCGGCGGACGATTTCGAGCTGCGCGTCGGCGCGGGCCATCAGGCGGTCGAGGAGGTCGGGTTCGAGCTTGCCGGCGGCGGTGGTGGCGGCGAGCCACTGCTGCGCGGCGGAGAGGTTGAGGCTGCGGGCGGTCGGGCCGCGCGACTCGAAGTCGCGGAGCAGGCCCTCGGCGAGGGCGCGGGTCTGTCGCGGGCGCAGGCTGCGTCGTGCGATCTGCGGCCAGGCGTCGGGCTCGACGTCGACGAGGCGGACGAGGACGGGCGTCGGCAGGAGGGCGAGGACGCGGTGCTTGGCGATCCTGGGGCCGAGCGGGGCGGCGACGCCGAGGACGAAGAGGGCGAGGCCGAGGAACGCCCAGCGTCGCGGCAGGGCGGGGCGTCGGTCGCAGATGGCGTCGGGGGTGAGGGCGGCGCCGCACTCGGGGCAGGGGCGGCCGGCCGGCGCGGGCTCGGCCGGGTAGCCGCAGCGGGCGCAGCACGGCGGGGCGGGGCGTGTCTTCAGGGAAGCGAGGGAGACGAGGACGAAGCCGCCGGCGGCGAGGAGGAGCACGGGGGCGAGGGTGATGGCGGCGAGGAGGGGGGAACGCGAGGGGGCGAGCAGGAGGCTGGCCGCGCACAGGATCACGACGATGGCGATGAGGCGGATCGCCAGCGCGCGGCGGTGGGGGGCCGGCGGGGCGTGCTCCGCGATGTCGTCGCCGGGTCCACGCATGGGCGGCGTTTCGGACGGGCCGTCCCCGCCGGAGGGGTGCGGACGGGGTGGGAGGGGTTGAGAGGGATGGAGTGGGGCGTCAGACGCCGACGGGCTCGAGCCCGTAGGCGGGGCGGACGCGGCGTTCGAGGTGGCGCATGAGGGGGTCGGGGGAGAGGGGCTTGCCGGTGATGCGTTCGCAGAGTTCGGCGGCGCGGTAGCGGCGGCCGTGGCGGTGGATCTTCTCGCGGAGCCAGTCCAGCAGCGGCTTGAACTGGCCCTCGGCGAAGCCGGCCTCGAGGTCGGGGATGTCCTGGACGATCTGCTCCCAGAACTGGGCGGCGTAGAGGTTGCCGAGGGTGTAGGTGGGGAAGTAGCCGACGAGGCCGAAGGACCAGTGGACGTCCTGGAGGCAGCCGCGCTTGTCGTCGGGGACGTCGACGCCGAGGTCCTCGCGGTACATCTCGTTCCAGACGCCGGGGACGTCCTTGACCTCGAGGTCGCCGCGGAGGAGGGCGCGCTCGATCTCGAAGCGGACCATGACGTGCAGGTTGTACGTGCCCTCGTCGGCCTCGACGCGGATGAGGCTCGGCTCGACGCGGTTGACGGCGCGGAACATGTCCTTCGCCTTGCAGTCGGCGAGGGCGTCGGTGTGCTCGGCGATCCGCGGGAGGGCCCACTTCCAGAAGCTCTTCGAGCGTCCGACGAAGTTCTCCCACATGCGGGACTGGCTCTCGTGGATGCCGAGGGAGATCGACTCGGCGAGGGGCGTGCCGAAGAGGCCGACGCCGGACTCGTCGGGGAGGGTCTTGGGCAGGCCCTGCTCGTAGAGCCCGTGCCCGGCCTCGTGCATGGTGGAGTAGAGGGCGTCGGTGAAGTGCTGCTCGCGGTAGCGGGTGGTGAGGCGTGTGTCGCCGGGGGCGAAGCCGGAGCAGAAGGGGTGCGTGGTGACGTCGAGGCGTCCGGCCTTGAGGTCGAAGCCGATCGCCTCGAGGACGGCGAGGCCGATCTTGTGCTGCTTGCCGGTCTTGATCTTGGCCTTGAGCGGGGCGTCCGAGGGCTCCTCGCCGTTCTCGCGGACGTCGCGGACGAACTCGCGGAGGCGTTCGCGGAGGGGGCGGAAGACCTCGGCGATGTCGGCGGCGCGGGCGCCGGGCTCGTACTCGTTGAGGAGGGCGTCGTAGCGTTCGCCGCCCTCGGGCGTCCCGTAGCAGTCCGCCTTGCGGCGGGTGAGGGCGATCATCTTCTCGAGCCAGGGGGCGAAGGCCGGGAAGTCGTTGCTTTCGCGGGCGCTCTTCCAGGCCTCCTGGGCCTGCGATCCGGTGCGGGCGAGTTCGGCGACGAGGTCGCCCGGGAGCTTGGTGGCGAGGTCGTAGTCGCGGCGGATCTCGCGGATGTTGGCCGCGGTCTCGGAGCCCTCGGCCATGAGGGACTCGTCGGCCTCGCACTCGGCGATGAGTTCGCCGAGGCGGGGGCTGGTCTGGCGTTCGTGGACGAGGGTGGCGATGGCGGCGGCCTGCTCCGCCCGGAAGGGGGCGGCGGCCGGGGGCATGTAGGTTTCCTGGTCCCAGCCGAGGAGGGAGCCGACGCTGCCGAGGGTGGCGGCGTCGCGGAGGTGGGTGCAGAGTTCGACGTAGCAGCGCGGATGACTCACGGCGGATCCCCTCGTTGTGTCGGCCGCAGAGGATAGCGGAGCCGGCGGGCGCATGAAAAAGGCCTCCGCCCAGAACAAGCCAGGCGGAGGCCGGAGGAGAGAGAACCCATTGATAGACCCGGTATGCGCCGTGAATGTTCGTTGTGCGGTGAATGAGGGAGAAAACCTCTTCTCCGGCGCGCGCATCCGGTCGTTTCCGGGCGGGGATTGGGCGATTGCCTCCCCCGTTAGTCGTGGCCCAGGGCGTGGTGGAGGGCGATGAGGGCGTAGGCGGTGATCAGCACGTCGTTGTCCTCCATCCAGCGGGCGGAGCGGACGCGGAAGGAGCCGTCGGGCTCTTGGAGGGTCGCGAGCGTGCGGATGAGGTCGGCGGCCCAGTCGGCCTCGCGGGTCTCGCCCCCGGCGGCGACCTCGAGGGTGGGGCTGTCGAGCGCGTCCATGGCGCGCCCGAAGGAGAGCAGGTAGTAGTAGTACCCCTCATCGCCCATGCCGGGGTTGGTGTCGAGGGTGTAGTTCTCGCGGATCCAGCCGAGGACGGCTTCGATGCGGGGGTCGTCGCGGGGGACGTCGGCGAAGATGAGGCTCTTGAACCCGGCGTAGGAGACGGAGCCGTACGAGCGCCAGTTCCGGACCGTGCGCCCGTCGGGGAGGGTCTCCTCGAAGGCGCCGGCCTGGCTCTGCCCGGGGACGGAGTCGACGGACTCGGCGTTGGGGACGGTGGCGTAGATGAACCCGCCCTGCCGCGTGCTCTCGGCGTAGGGCATGTCGTTCACGTCGGCGTGCATCTGGACGCGGCGGAGGAAGACGAGGGCGCGCTGCACGGCCGGGTCGTCGGCCGAGACGCCGGCGTCCTCGAACGCCTGGAGCGCGAACTGGGTGTTGGAGATGTCGGGGCGGCCGTGGTTGCCGTAGCCCCAGCCGCCGTAGTACGGGTGCGATTCGGGGACGGGCTCGCCGGCGTTGGGGGCGTCGGGCATGCGGCTGCCGCTCTCCTGCCACTGGAGGTTCTTGAGGAGGGCGACGCCGTCCTGGACGGCCGCGCCGGCCTCGGCGGAGTGGACGCGGGTGAGCATCGAGAGGCAGATGGCGGTGTTGTAGGTGCTGAGGACGCCGGTGCCGTCGGGGAGGGTGTCGTAGATGCCGCCGTCGGGCTTGCGGAAGGAGAGGACCCAGTCGATGCCGCGGGCGACCTGGGGGTCGTTCTGGTCGGTGCGGGGGTCCATGAGCAGCCCGTCGAGGACGAGGGCGGAGATGGCGGGGAACTGGGGGCCGTTGGGGCGGAGGGCCCAGGCGCCGGTCTCCTCGTCCTGCCGCGAGCGGAGGAAGGCCTCGGCGCGGTCGGCGATCTCCTCGCCGAGGCGGCGGGTCTCGAGGTCGATGGCGGACGCGGGGGCGGCGAGGGCGAGGGGGGCCAGGGCCGCGAGGAAGAGTTGCTTGAGCATGCCGAAGGTTAGCGGACGCCGGCGGGGGCCTGCCGGCTCAGCGGGCGCCGGCGAGCAGGGCGGCGGCGCCCGCGGCGGCGGCCGTCTCGATCCTGAGGATGTGCGCGCCGAGGCGGAGGCGGGGGACGCCGGCGGCGTCGGCCGCGGCGATTTCCTCGGGGGTGAAGCCACCTTCGGGGCCGACGAGCAGGGCGGCGGCCTCGCCCAAGAGCGGGGACGCGGGGCGGCCTGCGGCGTCGGCGAGCAGGGCGCCGGGGAGGGCCAGAGCTTCGGCGATCGGGAGCGGGGGGCCGATCTCGAGGGTCCACGCCCGGCCGCACTGCTTGGCGGCCTCCTCGGCGATGCGTTCGAGACGGTCCGTGCGGAAGTCGGTGCGTTCGCCGCGGGCGGTGAGGAGGGGGCGCCAGGCGGCGGCCCCGAGCTGCGAGAGCTGGTCGATCATCTCGTCGAGGCGGGCGCCCTTCGGGACGGGGGAGCAGACGGTCAGCTCCGGGCGGACGCGGGGGCGGCGGTCGTCGGAACGGACGTCGAGCAGGAGGGTGCTGCCGCGGCGTCCGCCGCGGGCGGCCTCGGCGACGGAGGCGGCGAGGACGCGTCCGCGTCCGTCGAGGACCTCGACGGGTTCGCCCGGGCGGAGGCGGCGGACGTTGACGGCGTGGTGGGCCTCGTCGCCGTCGACGCGGAGGCGGCCCTCGTCCGGTTCGGGGATCGGCTTGAGCAGGATCCGGTGGATGTCGGTTCCTCGGGTGGGGTGGCGCGGTTTCGGGATCTTTGCCTGCGCTGCCGGGCGTCGCCGCGGGGGGCGGGGCGGAGTTCTCGGGGTGTTGTGGGGCGGGCGGGTGCAGTCCGGACGCCGGGCTGCCGATCCGGATGCGGCGGCTCCGCGCCTCGGGGGGAGGCGCGGGGCTTGTCAGCGGAGTGCGTGAGCGCCATGGACCTCGACGAGCGGGTAAACGAGCTGCTCGAATCGATGGAGCAGGCCGCCGATCGGGTGGCCGCTCGGCGTCGTGAGCGCGAGGAGGAAGACGACGAGGCCGAGACGAAGGGCCTGATCGACGACACCGGGATCTCGCCGGTCGAGGACGACGCGGAGGAGTTGGAGGGGTTCGCGGGGGGCGAGGACGCCGAGGACGCGGCGGCCGCGGCGGAGGGCCTGCTCGAGGACGTGCAGGGCCTGGTGGACTCGGTGGCCGCGGCGGTGGAGGAGGAGGCGTCCGCCGCGGGGGGGGAGGAGGACGAGGCCGCGTGGGGCGAGCATCCGATCGGGGATCTGGACGACGAGCTGAGCCGGCTGACAGAGTCGCTGCTGGACGAGGAGCCGGGGGAGGGGGCGGAGGAGGCCTCTGCGGCCGAGGCGGAACCGGAGCCGGAGGACGGGGATTCTGCGCCGGAGGCGGGCGTCGGGGCGGCCGAGTTGGAGACGCTCGCCCGGGAGCACGAGGCGGAGGACGGGGAGGCGGAAGAGGAGAACGCCGAGGGCGCGGCGGCGTCCGCCCCTCGGGCGGCACCGGCTCCGGCCCCGCGTCGTCGGGCGGAGGCGGGGGCCGCGGAGGCCGCGCCGGCCGGGGCGGGGACCGCGGCGGAGATCACGCTGCGGATCGCGTTGCCGGAGGCGGCTGGACACTGGCTGGCGGCGATGGCGCCGGCGGTGCGGGCGGGGTTGTGGGTGCTGCGGCTTGCGGCCGCGGGGCTGCTGCGGCTGAACGGGATGCTCGACCGCGTGCTGGGCGGGCACCGGGGGCTGGTGGGGATCGTGGCGCTGTGGACGGTGCTGCTGGCGGCGGTGGTGTGGGGCGCGTTGCTGCTGCGCTCGCCGGAGAAGCCGACGCCGCAGTCGGCGCCGGTGGGGGTGGAGGGGGCGGTGGCGAGCGCGGGGCGGTGAGGGGGAGCGGGGCGGGTCGGAGGATGAGGGGGTGGGGGTGGGGTTAGAACTCGGCCTGCTTCGGGGCGCGGGGGAAGGGGATGACGTCGCGGATGTTCTGCATGCCGGTGACGAAGAGGATGAGGCGTTCGAAGCCGAGGCCGAAGCCGGCGTGGGGGACGGTGCCGTACCTGCGCAGGTCGCGGTACCACCAGTAGTCCTGCTTGTGCAGGCCCATCTCGTCGAGGCGGCGGTCGAGGACGTCGAGGCGTTCCTCGCGCTGCGAGCCGCCGATGAGTTCGCCCACGCCGGGGACGAGGACGTCCATGGCGGCGACGGTCTCTTCTCCGTTGGGGCCTGCCTTCTCCGGCCCGTTCAGGCGCATGTAGAAGGCCTTGATGCCCTTGGGGTAGTTCATGACGACGACGGGCTGCTTGAAGTGCTGCTCGGTGAGGTAGCGTTCGTGCTCGGTCTGGAGGTCGGCGCCCCACCTCGGCTCGTAGTCGAAGGGCTTGTCCTTGTGCCGGGCGGCGAGGATCTCCACGGCCTCGGTGTAGTCGACCCGGCGGAAGGGGCTCTCCAGGACGTGGCGGAGGCGGCCGAGCAGGCCGTTCTCGATGCGCTCGTCGAAGAACTTCATGTCGTCGGCGCGGCGGGTGAGCAGGTCGTCGAGGAGGTACTTGACCATCTCCTCGGCGAGCCGGGCGTCGTCGTCCAGGTCGGCGAAGGCGATCTCGGGTTCGATCATCCAGAACTCGGCGAGGTGCCGGGTGGTGTTCGAGTTCTCGGCGCGGAAGGTGGGGCCGAAGGTGTAGACGCGGCTGAGGGCGGTGCAGTAGGTCTCGACGTTGAGCTGTCCGGAAACGGTGAGGCGGGCCTCGCGGCCGAAGAAGTCCTCGCCGAAGTCCACCTGCCCGTCCCTGACCGGCAGGTTCGCGAGGTCGAGGGTGGAGACGCGGAACATCTGCCCGGCGCCCTCGGCGTCGCTGGCGGTGATGATGGGCGTGTGGACGTAGAAGAAGTCCCGCTCGTCGAAGAAGCGGTGGATGCCGGCGGCGAGGGTGTGGCGGACGCGGGCGACGGCGCCGAACGTGTTCGTGCGGACGCGGAGGTGGGCGACCTCGCGGAGGTACTCGAAGGTGTGGCGCTTCTGCGGGACGGGGTAGGTGTCGGGGTCCTCCACCCAGCCGACGACCCGGACCCCGCCCCAGCCGCCGGCCTGCTCGGGGTCGGCCTGGATCTCCACGGCCTGGCCCTTGCCCTGGCTCTCGACGAGGACGCCGTCGGCCTCGACCGCGCACCCGGTGGTGAGGCGGGCGATCTCCGAGTCGTAGTTCGGGAGGGCGGCCCGGGCGACGACCTGGATGGCGTCGAAGCAGGTGCCGTCGTGGACGGTGATGAACGAGAGGCCGCCGTCGGCCTTGGAGTCGCGCTTGGTGCGGACCCAGCCCTTGACCGTCACCCTGTCGCCCGGCTTGCCCCTGAGGGCCTCCTTGACCGTCACCCAGCTCATCGCGTCGCGCCTCCGAAAGGTGGAGGCGATGCTAGGAAGGCGTCGTTCGGTGCACGGGCCGGGGGCGCGGAGGCGCCGTCCGCGGGCGGGCCGGGGTTCCGGGGGCGAGGGGACGGGGCCGGGTCGCGTGCGGTCCTTCCGGGGGGGATGGGCCGTTCGCTCCGGCGGCCCGGCGGCCGATAACGGCCGCGGTCGGGTCGGATGTTCGAGATGCGCGCGTCCGATTCCGCGGGAAGTTCGGCTTTTGCCGCGCGAGCGAGCCGAGCCGCTGGCGGCGGGGGCTGCACCATGTACGCTCCCCCCGCCGCAACGCGGCCGGGCCGGGCGGACGAGCGACCGCCTGCCCGATTCGTTCCCGGAGCGGCGCCCCGGCGCTGCCCCAGATGTGTGACGCGGGCATCCGCGTAGAAAGAAGAGAAGAGATCATGAAGATGCTGGCCATCACCGCCGCGGCCCTGGCCGCGACCGCCGCCGCCGCGCAGCCGCTCGAGTACATGACGTTCGAGCTGGACGGAGCGGCGAGCGCCGAGGCGGCCGAACTCGTCGGCGGAACGTCGCTCGGCAACACGTCGGGGTACTGGAACGTGGGCGGGCCGGCGACGCTCGTCACGGTCGAGTACTCGGTCACGATCGAGACGTTCGCCGGGAGCTGGCTGAGCGAGGCGAGCCTGCTGATCGCCGACGCCGGGCTGCCGGACACGACGAACGGGATCACGTTCTCCTTCGCCCCGGACGCGGGCAACGCGGGCACGATCACCATCTCCGGCCTGCTCGACCTGCGCACGGACTTCGTCGACGGCGGGGGCAACCCGGTCGACGCGACGATCGTCGACGCGGACGGGCTGTTCTACTACGAGCTGTTCGAGAGCTTCGACGACGACCTCTTCGGCGGGATCCTGCCGGGCGACACGGAGGCGATCGTCAGCGGCAGCATCACGCTCGGGTACGCCGTGGTCCCGACGCCGGGCGCGGCCGCGCTGCTCGGGCTCGGCGGGCTCGCGGGGCTGCGTCGGCGCCGCTGATCGGGCACTCTGCTCCGGGGCCGGGACCGTCGCGGACGGTCGCGGCCCATTCCGGCCGGTCGCCCCGGGGCGGCCGCTTCCTAACATCCCCGGTGCCACCCGAACAGCAGACGATCAACCCGCTCGGGCTGACCCGCCCGGAGTTCCTCGAGTCGTGCCGCGCCGCCGGGATCGGCTCGGGGCGGGCGGTCGCCGCGTACCACCGGGTCTTCCGGGAGGGGCGGCTGGACGGGCTGCCGGGGCCGGTCGCGGCCCCGGTGGGGGCGGTGGTGCGCCGGCTCGGGGAGGAGACGCCCGAGGGGACGACGGTCAAGTTCTGCCAGCAGATCCCCCGGGACGCGGGGGCGTACCGGGGCAAGGTGAAGGTCGAGGGCGGCGAAGGGGCGGCGGAGACGCTCGAGACGGAGTCGGTGGTGATCCCGATGCTCGGGCGGACGGGGCGGAAGACGCACACGCTGTGCGTCTCGAGCCAGGTGGGGTGCGCGATGGGGTGCCGGTTCTGCGAGACGGCCCAGATGGGGCTGATCCGGCACCTGACGGCCGAGGAGATCGTCGGGCAGTGGTGGGCGGCCGAGCACGTCGTCCGGGAGACGATCCCCGGCGTGGCGGCCCCGGACCCGGCGGAGAGCAAGTACGGCCGGCTCGCGCGGCCGCTCATCAACAACATCGTCTTCATGGGGATGGGCGAGCCGCTGGACAACATCGACGAGGTGCTGCGGGCGATCGCGGTGCTCACGGACCACCACGGGCCCGGGCTGCCGATGTCGAACATCACGATCTCGACGGTGGGGCGGGTGGACGGGCTGCGGAGGATCCTGGAGGTCATCCGCGAGCACGGTTGGAAGCGGCTGGGGCTGGCGCTCTCCGTGAACGCCTCGAACGACGCGGTGCGCGACGACCTGATGCCGGTGAACCGCCGGTGGGACATGGCGGAGCTGCAGCGGGTCATGGTCGAGCTGTGCGAGGCGCGGGGCGGGCGGAAGATGCTCTTCGAGTACGTGCTCATCCCGGGCGTGAACGACGCGCCGGAGCACGCGGACGAGCTGGCCGAGTGGCTCCGCCCGTTCATGCGGACGGACGAGCACGGGCACATCGGGCTGCTGAACCTGATCCCGTACAACCCGCGGCGGGATTCGCCGTGGCCGGCGCCGACGGAGGAGGCCGTGGCGGCGTTCCTCGACCGGCTCATCGAGCGCGGGGTGTTCGTGAAGCGGCGGCGGACGAAGGGGCGGACGCAGATGGCCGCGTGCGGGCAGCTCGGCAACCCCGAGATCCGCCGGCGGAAGTTCGTGGGGCTGACGGCCTCGGGGCGGCCGACGGGCTGAGGCGGGCCGCTATGGTTGGTGCTCCCGGTCTGCGCGGCCCTCCGGCCGCGCGGCCGCCGCGCCCCCCCACGCACCGCCAAGCCGCCCTCCACGAGCCCGCCGCATGCACCCGACGCCCTTCCTCGCGCCGCACCTGCTCGTCCTCGGCCTCGCCGCCGCCGCCCCGGGCGGCGTCGCCCCGGAGGCGCCGCCGGCCTCCACGGCGGACCTGATCGTGCCCGAGATCGAGCGGCGGGTGGAGGAACTCCTCGCGCGGATGACGCTGGAGGAGAAGATCGGGCAGATGACGCAGCGGAACACCTGGTTCCGCCAGGACGCGGAGGGGATGAAGGCGATGGTGCGGGAGGGGCGGCTGGGGTCCGTCCTGAACGAGGTCGACCCGCAGATCATCAACGAGCTGCAGCGGGTGGCGCGGGAGGAGAGCCGGCTGGGCATCCCGCTGATCTTCGGGCGCGACGTGATCCACGGGTTCCGCACGGTGCTGCCGATCCCGCTCGGGCAGGCGGCGACGTTCAACCCGGAACTGGCCGAGCGCGGGGCGCGGGTCGCGGCGGTGGAGGCGGCCTCGCAGGGGCTGGACTGGACGTTCGCCCCGATGATGGACGTCTCGCGCGACGCCCGGTGGGGGCGGATCGCCGAGTCGCTCGGCGAGGAGCCGCACCTGGCCTCGGAACTCGCCGCGGCGATGGTGCGCGGCTTCCAGGGGTCGAGCCCGGAGACGGACCTCGCGCGGAGCGACACGATCGCGGCGTGCGCCAAGCACTTCGTCGCCTACGGCGCGCCGGAGGGGGGGCGGGACTACAACACCGTCGTCGTCTCCGAGCAGGAGCTGCGGGACGTGTACCTCGCGCCGTTCAAGGCCGCGGTGGACGCGGGCGCAGCGACGGTGATGTCCGCGTTCAACGAGATCAACGGGATCCCGGCGAGCGGGAACGAGCACACGCTGCGCGGGATCCTGCGGGAGCAGTGGGGGTTCAACGGCTTCGTCGTGAGCGACTGGGACTCCGTGGTCGAGATGGTCGCCCACGGGTACGCGGAGGACGAGCGGGAGGCGGCGCGGCGGGCGATCTCGGCGGGCGTGGACATGGAGATGGCCAGCCGCTCGTACGAGGAGTCGGCCGCGGATCTGGTGGGGAGCGGGGCGCTGCCGGCCGAGGCGATCGACGATTCGGTGCGGCGGATCCTGCGGGTGAAGTTCCTGCTCGGGCTGTTCGAGGACCCGTACACGGACACGGAGGCCTTCCCGCCGCTGCTGGCCGAGGAGCACCTGGAGGTGGCGCGGGAGGCGGCGCGGCAGAGCGTCGTGCTGCTCAAGAACGAGGGGGGCGCGGGAGGGGCG
>CAYMFP010000075.1:0-11046 GCA_964389385.1 uncultured Phycisphaeraceae bacterium
CGGGAAGTCCGCTGCCATCAGGGGGGTAAGCCCGACCGCACCGATCGCGTCCTTTGCGACGGCACGCTCGGTGGTCAGGTCGGCAATCGTTGAACTGATGAAGACTCTGTCGGACATCCGCAGATCATACCGCCGTACGTGGAGGATCTGTTGCCGCTAACTGTCTTCGGATAATCACGCCGATCTGCCCTCCGTGGCCCTCTGTGCTCTCCGTGGTTGCTCCTCAGCACACCGTCAGGAGGCGGACGGCGCAGGAGAAACAGGTGAGCCGGAGATCGTCAGCGGGGCGAAGGGACGGGGTGGGGCGCCGTAGACGTCTTCCGTCACGACGGGCGGGCGGACGCGGATGCGGCGGTTGCCGAGGTCGTAGCCCTTCTCCTTGAGCGCCTTGCGCAGCGTCAGGGGCATGCCGAACTCGACGGTCTCCTCGAAGACGTCGGCGACGAGGAGTTCGGCGTCGTACCGATCGACGATCGCGCGGCAGATGCCGGCGACGAGGTCCTCCGGGGCCGACGCGCCGGCGGTGAGGAGGAGGGTCTCGACCGGGCGGCCGCCGGTCGCGGGGTGGGGCGGGGCGAACCAGGACCAGTCGATGTCGGTCACGTCGTCGACCAGGCGGCCGGGGGTGCCGGCGTTGGCGCTGATCTCGGTGAGGCGGACCGAGTTCGACGAGTTCTTGGAGCCGACGACGAGGGTGAGGTCGGCCATCGGGGCGAGCTGGCGGACGGCCGACTGGCGGTTCGTCGTCGCGTAGCAGATGTCCTCGCTCGGCGGCTCGTGGATGTTCGGGAAGGCCTCCTTGAGGGCGCGGATGATCACGCCCGCGTCGTCGGTGCTCAGCGTCGTCTGCGTCAGGTAGATGAGCCTGTCCGGGTCGTGGACGACGAGGTTCGGGATGTCCTCGGGCTTCTCCACGACCTGCGTGGCGTCCGGGGCCTCGCCGCGGGTGCCGATGACCTCCTGGTGGTCGGCGTGCCCGACGAGCAGGATCTGGTAGCCGCGGCGGGCGCTGCTGCGGGCCTCGGCGTGGACCTTGGAGACGAGCGGGCACGTCGCGTCGATCCAGCGGAGGTTGCGGGCGTCGGCCGCGGCCTTGACGGCCGGGCTGATGCCGTGCGCGCTGAAGACGAGCAGGGCGCCCTCGGGGACCTCCTCGACGTCGTCGACGAAGACGACGCCGCGGTCCTTGAAGCGGCCGACGACGTGCTTGTTGTGCACGATCTCGTGGTACACGTAGACCGTCTCGCCCTCGAAGATGTCGAGGACCTGGTCGACGACGTCGATCGCCATGCGGACGCCGGCGCAGAAGCCGCGGGGGTTGGCGAGGAGGATCTTCAACGCGGGGCTCCGGACGGTGCGGGGAGGGCCGAGGGCGTGCGGCCGGGCGCGGGCGCGCGCCTCCCCGATCTGCTGCTGTTCTGCCGTTCTTCGGGGGGTGCGGGGCATCCCCGGGGGGCTTACGCTGATGGTAGACGGCGGGTTCCGCCCGCCGGGCCGTCCCGCGGGCTCCGCGGGCGGCCGGAGCCCGGCGGGGCCCCCGGGGCCGCCGCGCGGGGGCCGTCGGCTAGAGTCCGCCCTTCGCCTCGAACAGGAGCACCCCGTGCCCGAGACCCGCCAGATCGTGCCGGCCGCCGCCGGCATCGCCGTTCTGCTCCTGCTCGCCGCGTGCGGCGAGCGTGCGGCGCCCACGGCCGAGGAGACGCCCGAGCCGGCGGTCGAGGCCGCGCCGGCCGCGGAGGAGCGGGCGGCGGCCGAGACGGCGGAGGAGGAGCTGTTCGTGCGCCGGTTCGGGATCGCCGAGCCGCGCGCGAAGGCGGAGGGGACGGTCCGGCTGGCGACGTACAACGTCGAGAACCTGTTCGACGACGCGGACGACCCGGCGCTGAGCGGGCGGTACGAGGACGCGGGCGAGACGAAGCCGGAGCACGAGCGGCGCGCGATCGCGGAGACGATCCGGCGGATCGACGCGGACGTGCTCGCGTTGCAGGAGGTGGAGTCGGAGGAGGCGCTGCGCTGGTTCCTCGACGAGCACCTCTCGGACATGGGGTACGAGCACGTGATCTCGATCGACGCGGGGGACGAGCGGGGGATCGAGCAGGCGGTGCTGAGCCGGTACCCGATCGTGGACGTGAACAACTGGCCGCGGCGTCCGCTCGGGGGGACGCACCCGGAGCGGTACGGGGACCAGGAGAACTGGAACGCGGGGCAGGAGATCGTGTTCCACCGCTCGCCGCTGATGGTGACGGTGGAGGTCCCGGCGGGGGAGGGTGAAGAGGGTGGGGAGCCGTACCGGCTGACGGTCTTCGCGGTGCACCAGAAGTCCGGCCGGTACAGCGGGTACTGGCGGGAGGCGGAGGCGCGGGGGCTGATGGAGATCCTCGGGCAGATGCTCGCGGAGGACCCGGAGATGAACGCCGCGGTGCTGGGCGACTTCAACGCCGAGGCGGACGCGGAGGAGATGGCCGCGTACTTCGAGGCCGGGCTGGAGGACGTCTTCGCCGGGGCGCAGGGGCCGGAGAGCGTGACGCACGAGTCCGGGCGGCGGATCGACCTGATCCTGGTGACGGAGGGGCTGGCGGCGGACATCGTGGGGGGTTCGAGCTTCGTGCTCGGGACGCCGGCGCGGCCGGCCTCGATGGACTGGCGCTCGGTGCCGACGTTCGAGGGCAAGGCGTCGGACCACTACCCGGTGGTGGTGGACGTGGATCCGCGGGAGGGGGCGGGAGGGGAGGAAGGGTGAGGAGGGGTTGGGTGAGGGGGGGAGGGTCTTGGAGTCTTGGAGTCTTGGAGTCTTGGAGTCCTGGAGTCCGGGAGTCCTGGAGTCTTGAAGGCTTGAGGAATCCGCTCCGGAGCGTCCGCGCTCCTCCGGCTCCAAGGCTTCAGGACTCCAAGACTCCAGGACTTTCCAGGGCAGGAGCGAGCGATGGCGGCGACGCGGAGCGGAACGGCGGAGGCGGCGGTTTCCTGGCTGGCCGAGCACGAGCGCGAGGGGATCGAGCGGCTGGTCGAGTGGCTGCGGATCCCGAGCGTGAGCACGGACCCGGCGTACCGGGGCGAGGTGCGCCGGGCCGCGGAGTGGGCGGCCGAGCACCTGCGGGCGAGCGGGCTGCACGCGGAGCTGCACCCGACGGGGGACACGTCGGCGGACCCGGCGGGGACGGGGCACCCGATCGTCTTCGCGCAGACGCCGTCGGCGCGGTCGGGCTCCGGCCCGCACATCCTGTTCTACGGGCACTACGACGTGCAGCCGGTCGACCCGCTGGAGCTGTGGGAGAGCCCGCCGTTCGAGCCGACGATCCGCCCGGCGCAGGGGGGGGTGGGGGAGGTGGGCGAGCGCGTGGTGGCGCGCGGGGCGGTGGACGACAAGGGGCAGGTGGCGACGTTCCTGGAGGCCGTGCGGGCGTGGAGCGAGGCGTCCGGGACGCCGGCGGGGGGCGCTCGGATCACGGTGCTGCTGGAGGGGGAGGAGGAGTCGGGCTCGGTGAACCTCGAGCGGTACCTCGAGCAGCGGGCGGAGCTGTTCCGCGGGTGCGACGTCTGCGTGATCTCGGACACGGGGATGCTGGGGCGCGGGCGGCCGGCGATCACGTACGGCGTGCGCGGGCTGGCGTACACGGAGGTGGTGCTGCACGGGCCGGACCAGGACCTGCACTCGGGGATGTGGGGCGGGAAGGCGCCGAACCCGATCAGCGAACTCGTGAAGGTGCTGGCGCAGCTCTGGGACGCGGACCGGCGGGTCACGATCCCGGGGTTCTACGAGGGCGTGCCGGAGGTCGAGCCGGGCGAGCGGTCGGCGTGGGAGGCGCTCGGCGTCGACGAGGCGGAGGCGCTGCGGAAGATCGGGCTGCCGCCGGAGGCGAGCGTCGGCGAGGCGGGGTACTCATTCACGGAGCGGGAGTGGGCGCGCCCGACGGCCGAGATCAACGGCATCGTCGGCGGGTACACGGGCAAGGGCGCCAAGACGGTGATCCCGTCGCACGCCTCGGCGAAGGTGAGCTTCCGCCTGGTGGGGGACCAGGACCCGGCGCGGATCGCGAAGTCGTTCTTCGACTTCTGCAACGCCCGCACGCCGCCGGGGTGCCGCTGGACGTTCATCGACCACGGCGGGGGGCACGCGGCGACGGTGGCGACGGACTCGCCGCTGCTGCGGAAGGCGGCCGAGGCGCTGCGGGCGGCCTCCGGGGCCGAGCCGGCGCTGATCAAGACGGGCGGGTCGATCCCCGTCGCCGGGCTGCTCAAGCAGCGGCTGGGGCTCGAGACGATCTTCATGGGCTTCGGGCTCGACGACGACCGCGTGCACTCGCCGAACGAGAAGTTCGAGCTGGACTGCTTCCGGCTCGGCGCGCGGGCGCACGCGCTGTTCATCGGGGAGCTGGTGGGCGGCGCCTGACCGGCGGGCGGATCAGGCCGCGGCCCGCGTCGGCGGGGCGGCGTCCGCCGGGGCCTCGTCGACGACGGCGACGACGTCCTGGCTCGTCAGGCCGTTCCGCTCGCGGATCCGGTCCAGGTAGATCCGGCGGAGCTGCATCGTCTCCACCTTGAGGCGGTGGATCTGCATCTCGTTGCGCGCCAGGCACGCGAGCGTGTTGAGCATGGCGAGGACGAAGGCCGCGGCGGTCACCGCCACGCCCGCCCACGCCCACGCCGGCAGGTTCACCAGGGTCTCCGGCACGGGGAGGGTCATCGACCGGCGGGACGGGCGGCTCCACCTCCAGTAGACTGCCCGCGTGCCGCGAGCGACGCATTCCCGGACCATCTCGGATCTCTGGCGCAGGCCCGCCCCCTTGGCGGGATGCTTCCTCGCGGCTCTCGTGGCGTTCATCGCCGTGGTCGCCGCCCCCGCCGCCGGGCAGGGCGTGCTGCTGGGCGGGGACCCGACGCTCCAGGTGCCGCGCGTGGGGGCGGGGGGCGTCGCCCGGGCCGGCGACTGGGCGGGGCTGCTCGTGGAGCTGACCGACACGGCCCCGGAGCCCCGCGAGGTGCTCCTGCGGCTGACGCTCAAGGACGCGGACGGTGACGATCTGCACCACGACCGGGTGGTGACGGCCAACCCCGGCGTGCCGCAGGGTTATTGGCTGTACGCGCGCCTGCCGTTCTCGCTCGGGCCGAGCGACCGCCTGCGCGTCGTCGCGTTCGAGGCCGAGGAAGGGGCCGGAGCGGAGGCGGGGGGCGAGCTGATCGGGTATCGCCCCGGGCGGCTGATCGCCGAGCACTACGTGACGGCCCGGGGGCTGGTGGCGCCGGATGTGGACCTGATCGGGGTCGTGGGCTCGTCGTCGGTGGGGCTGGAGGCGTACGGGCGGGACGACGGGCAGGGCTTTCCCCCGTTCGGGCACGAACTCAGCCGCGTCGCGTTCGATCTCCAGCCGCGGACGATGCCCGACCGCTGGCAGGGGCTGCAGCAGTTCAGCACGATCGTGTGGTCGGAGGCGGGCGGGTCGTTCGATCCGGCGCTGCTGGGGACGGACCAGGCGACGGCCCTCCGACGCTGGGTGGAGCGGGGCGGGCACCTGGTCGTTCTGCTGCCCTCGGCCGGGCAGGAGTGGACGGGGGCGGCGGCGAACCCGCTGCTCGGCCTGCTCCCGGCGGCGGAAGCTCGGCGGATCGAGTCGTTCGACCCGCAGCAGGTCCGCGGGCTCCTGACGACCGATCCGGAGGCCCGCCTGCCCGAGCGGATGGTGGCGCACACCTTCCGGGCCGCGCCGGAGGCGACGCTGCTGGACGCCTGCCCGGTGCTGGCGCTGCCGGACGGGCGTCCGATCGCGGTGCGGCGCATCGTCGGGGCGGGGATGGTGACGGTGGTGGGGCTGGACCTCTCGGCCCGGGCGCTGCGGAACGCGGGGCTGCCGGAGGCGCAGGCGTTCTGGCACCGCGTGCTCGGGCGGCGGGGACGGACCTACTCCGCGGCCGACGCCGCGGCCATGGCGAGCGGGCAGGGCCTCCAGCCGCCCCGCCGGGAGACGGCCGAGTTCGACCGCTCGATCGGGGCGAGCATCGACAAGCGCGGGACGGCCTCGTTCGGCGTCACGCTCGGGTTCATCGTCTTCGTGCTCTACTGGCTCGCGGCGGGGCCCCTCGGGTACGCCGTGCTGAGCAAGTACGGGCTGCGGCGGCACGCCTGGCTCTGGTTCCTGCTGGCGGCGGGGATCTTCACGGGGATCGCCTGGTCCGGGGCCACGGTGCTGCGCCCGAGCCGGGCGAACGCGACGATGCTGGCGATCCTCGACCGGGTGGAGGGGGTGCCCCTCGCCCGGGCCCGCGCGTGGGCGACCGTCCTCCTGCCGGAGTACGGCGAGGCGACGGTGGAACTCGGCGAGAACGCGTCCGCCCCGACGGAGCGCCACGGGCACCTCGTCGCGCCGTGGAGCCCCTCGACGGGGCTGCTCGGCGGGAGCTTCCCGGACAACAAGGGCTACCGCGTCGACTGCCGCGATCCGGACACGCTGGTCGTGCCGACGCGGTCGACGGTCCGGCAGTTCCGCCTGGACTGGGCCGGCAGCCCCACCATCGGCGGGATCCGCCCCGTCGGGCCCGCCGGGGAGACGACCCCGCCGGAGGTGCGGTACCACCCGCCGGCCTCGTTCCCGCCCGACAGCGACCGCTACCTGCTCTCGGGCGAGCTGGTGCACGACTTCCCGGCCGCGCTCACCGACGTGCTCGTCCTCGTGAACACCGGGCAGCGGACGGTCGGGCGCGGCGGGCTGGGCACCGCGGTGATCTCCACGGCCTACGCCGTCAAGCCCCCGACCGAATGGGCGCCAGGGCAGCGGCTGGACCTTCGCCTGCTCACGACGTTCGAGCAGCAGGCGGGCCTGGCGCGGCTGCGCGCGGACGAGCTCTTCGAGCGGCTGCTGAGCGTCGGCGAGACGGCCGTGGACATCCGGGGCGACCTGGAGGACCAGCTCACGGCGCTGAGCTTCTTCCGCCAGCTCGCCCCGCCGGACCCGCGGCAGGTGTCGCTCGGCAACCGCCCCTTCCCGCGGGCGCGGCGCACGGACACGCACGGGTACGAGCTGGACGCCTGGATGACGCAGCCGTGCGTGATCGTGCTCGGCGTGCTGCGGACGAACACGGGGCACCCGGCCCCGGTGCCGCTCTACGTCGACGGGCGGGCGGTCCCGGCCGAGGCGACGACGCTCGTGCGGTACGTCTACCCGCTGGCGCCGGCGCCGCCGGAGATCGTGCAGGAGAACTAGCGGGCGCCGCGGAACCGGGCGCGACGATGGGGCGTGAGAGAGCGGGCGGGTCGGGAGTGGGGGGGCGGAGGATGAAGCCGTGCCGATGATCGAGACCATCAACCTGACCAAGCGCTACGGGGATCTCGTGGCGTTGAACTCGCTCAACCTCACCATCAACGAGGGGGACTGCTTCGGCTTCATCGGGCCCAACGGCGCGGGGAAGACGACGACGATCAAGATCCTCGCCACGCTGCTCAAGCCGAGCAGCGGGCAGGCGCAGATCGCCGGGCTGACCGTGGGCTACCAGAACCGGCAGATCCGCCCGCTGATCGGGTACGTGCCGGACTTCATGGGCGCGTACGAGGACATGGTGGTCACGGAGTACCTCGAGTTCTTCGCGGCCGCGTACAACATCAACGGGGCCCAGCGCAAGCAGGTCGTCCGCGACGTGCTGGAGCTGACGGACCTGAGCTACAAGGCGACGGCGGAGGTGAACAGCCTGAGCCGGGGCATGCAGCAGCGGCTCTCGATCGCCCGCGTGCTGCTGCACGACCCGAAGGTGCTGCTGATGGACGAGCCGGCCTCGGGGCTCGACCCCCGGGCGCGCATCGAGATCCGCGAGCTGCTCAAGGAGCTCAAGCGGATGGGCAAGACGATCCTGATCTCCAGCCACATCCTGCACGAGCTGGCCGAGCTGTGCAACGTCGTGGGCATCATCGAGCGGGGGCAGCTCCTGTTCAGCGGCACGGTGGACGACGTGCTCCGGCGGGCGAAGGTGGGGCACGTCATCCACCTGCAGGTGGAGGCGGAGACGGAGAAGGCCGCGGAGCTGCTCGGCCGGGTGACGGGCGTGCGGAAGGTGCGGATCGTGGAGGGGGACGGGACGTTCGCCTCCGGGAGCGGGAGCAAGCGGGTGATCCACGTGGACTTCGACGAGCAGGCCGGGGGGAGCTACACCGACCTGCCGAACATCCTGATCAACCACGGCTTCCGGCTGCGGCAGTTCCAGGAGGAGGCGGTGAACCTGGAGACGGCGTTCATGCGGCTGACGAAGGGGCTGGTGCAGTGACGGCGGCGGGCGTCCTGCGCCGCGCCTCGCGGGGATGCGGCCGGGCGCGGCGGTGGCTGCGCGAGGAGGGACGCCCGTTCTCGCTCACGTTCATCTGCGGGCCCGTCCTCGGGGCGTGGATCGGCTTCATCCAGGCGTTGTCGGCCGAAGCCGCCTGGCGAGCGGCCGGCGAGCCCGACTTCTACTTCCGAGGGGAGGAGGGGGTCGTGCTGCACTACATCTTTCAGATGTTCGGGGGAGGACTCGTGGGCGTGCTCTACGGCCCGGCGTTGTTCCTCCTCGAGCGGGCGCTCCGCCGCCGCGTCCGGATCCTGCTCTCCATGACGCTCCTCGCGGCGGTCGTCTTCCTCACGGAGGCAGTCTGGATCATGTCGGTTCGCCGCCTGCCGCCGCTGCTGCTCGGGACCGAGCTGGCGGTCATGGCCGCCGGAATCCTGATCCTCGTCGTGTCGCCCCGCGCCAAGCCGGCCGCGGCAGCCCGTGCCACCGCCGAGCCCCACGCCCGGTAGACTCAGCCGGTCCCGGGCCGGGGAGCGGCCCGCCCTCAGTAGGGGATTTCTGCATGAAGCCAGCCGTTCCGCTTGCCGCCGCGGGCGCCCTGTGCGCCTCCGCCGCCTTCGCCCAGCCCGCGCCGCAGTTCGGCGCCCCGCCCGGGACGCCCAAGGAGCCCGTGGTCGACAACTTCCACGGCGCGGAGGTCGTCGACGAGTACCGCTGGCTGGAGGAGGACGTCCGCCGGTCGCGGCGCGTGGCCGAGTGGGTCGAGCGGCAGAACGCCTACACGCGCGCCTACCTCGAGCAGCTCCCCGGGCGCGAGGCGATCGCGGAGCGCCTGACGCACCTCTGGGACTACGAGAAACTCGGCACGCCCTCCAAGCGCGGCGGGCGGTACTACATCTACAAGAACGACGGGCTCCAGAACCAGTACGTCCTCTACATGACGGACGACCTCTCGCGGGAGCCCAAGGTCCTCTTCGACCCGAACACCTGGTCGGAGGACGGCACCGTCGCCCTCGGCGGCACCTCCTTCAGCGACGACGGGCGCTACGTCGCCTACGGCATCCAGGAGTCCGGGTCCGACTGGCGGACCTGGCGCGTCCGCGACATCGAGACCGGCGAGGACCTGGCCGACGAGCTGAAGCACCTGAAGTTCACCGGCATCTCCTGGGGCCCGGGCGACAAGGGGTTCTTCTACTCCAAGTACCCGGACCCGAAGCCGGGCGAGGAGTTCCTCTCCACCAACCTCGACATGAAGGTGATGTACCACCGCCTCGGCGCCCCGCAGGCGGAGGACGTCGTCGTCTTCTACGACCCCGACCACCCGGACTGGAGCTACGGCGCCGGCGTGACGGACGACGACCGCTACCTGATCATCTCCGCCTCGGTCGGCACCGACGCGCGGCACCGCATCTGGTACAAGGACCTGCAGGACCCGTACGCCGCCCCCGTCCCGCTCATCACCGAGTTCGAGAACGACTTCTCGTTCATCGGGAACGACGGGCACGTCTTCTACTTCTTCACCGACGACTCCGCCCCCCGCGGGCGGGTCGTCGCGATCGACACGCGCCGCCCCGGGCGCGAGCACTGGCGCGAGATCATCCCCGAACGCGACGCCCCGCTGACCGGCGCGAACCTCGTCAACAACCTCCTCGTCCTCACGTACCTCGACGACGTGAAGACCCGCGTCCGCCTGCACACGCTCGACGGGCGCCACGTCCGCGACGTGCAACTCCCCGGCGTGGGCACGGCCTCCGGCTTCGGCGGCGAGCGCACCGACACCGAGACGTTCTACTCCTTCCAGTCCATCACCACCCCGCCCTCGATCTACCGCTACGACATGATCACCGGCGAGAGCACGCTCATCGCCCGCGCCGAGGTGGACTTCGACCCCGACGACTACGTCACCGAGCAGGTCTTCTTCACGAGCAGGGACGGCACCCGCGTCCCGATGTTCGTCGCGCACAGGAAGGGCATCAGCCTCGACGGCTCCAACCCGACGCTCCTCTACGGCTACGGCGGGTTCAACATCTCGCTCCTCCCGTACTTCTCGCCGGCCCGCCTCGCCTGGATGGAGATGGGCGGCGTCTACGCCGTCGCCAACCTCCGCGGCGGGGGCGAGTACGGCAAGGAATGGCACGACGCCGGCAAGAAGCTGAACAAGCAGAACGTCTTCGACGACTTCATCGCCGCCGCCGAGCACCTCATCGAGGCCGGCTACACCAGCCCCGAGCACCTCGCGATCGAGGGTGGCTCCAACGGCGGGCTGCTCGTCGGGGCCGTCATGACGCAGCGCCCGGACCTCTTCGCCGCCGCCATCCCTCACGTCGGCGTGATGGACATGCTCCGCTTCGACGAGTTCACCGCCGGACGCTTCTGGACGGACGACTACGGCTCGGCGAAGGACTCGCCCGAGATGTTCGAGTACCTCCTCGGCTACTCCCCGTACCACAACATCCGGGACGGCGTCCGCTACCCGGCCACCATGGTCATCACCGCCGACACCGACGACCGCGTCGTCCCCGGGCACTCGTTCAAGTTCGCCGCCCGCCTCCAGGAGGCCGCGGCCGGCTCGAACCCCGCCCTCATCCGCATCGAGACCAAGGCCGGGCACGGCTCCGGCAAGCCCACGAGCAAGATCATCGAGGAGTACGCGGACATCTACGCGTTCCTCGCCCAGAACACCGGCATGAACACGGGCGCGCGCCCGAAGCCGGCTGCCGACACGCGCTCCGCCCCCCGCTGACCGTCGGCGGCCGGCGCCGCACGCGCCGGCCGCTCTTCCCCCACCCCACCCCGCCC
>CAYMFP010000076.1:0-11041 GCA_964389385.1 uncultured Phycisphaeraceae bacterium
CCACCCCCACCCCCGCCCACCCCACGCCGATCCCGGCCTCGGCCCGCCCGCGTCCGACGCCCGACGCCGCGGACCACGCCGAGCGGGCGCACGGCATCCTCGCGGCGCACCCGGCGTCCAGGGTCTTCGGCGGGCAGGTGCGCTTCGCCGCGACGGAGGCGGGGCTCGAGGCGACGGTGCCGAGCCGCTTCCTCGCCGACGTGCTCGACCGGCGCGTCGGCGCCGAGCTGCGGGCGCTGCTGGGCGAGGGGCGCACGCTGAGCCTGCGCGTCGAGGCCGAGGCGGGCGCGGCCCTGCCCGGCGCCGCCCTTGAGAGCCCCGCGGAAGCCACCGCGCGTCCGGCCCCGGCGGCGCGGCGCGGGGGGGAGCACCTGCGGCACCGGCTCGAGGACTTCATCGTCGGCGCGTCGAACCGGGTCGCGTACGGGGCGGCGGTGCGCCTGGCCGAGGATCCGGACGCCCGCGCTTTCAGCCCCCTGTTCATCCACGGGGCCTGCGGGCTCGGGAAGACCCACCTGCTCCAGGGCATCGCCAACCGCTTCCGCGAGCGGCGCCCGGAGGGGAAGGTGAAGTACATCACGGCCGAGGCGTTCACGAACCGGTTCGTGCAGGCGGTGCGCAAGGGCGACACGTCGGGCTTCCACCGGATGTTCCGGGGCGTGGAGCTGCTCTGCATCGACGACGTGCACTTCCTGGCGAACAAGGAGGGGACGCAGACGGAGCTGCTGCACACGTTCGACGCGCTGGACCTCGACGGCGCTCGGATCGTGCTGGCGAGCGATGCGCACCCGCGGGACATCCGCAAGCTGAGCCAGGCGCTGGTCTCGCGGTTCGTCTCGGGGGCGGTGGTGGAGCTTCAGCCGCCGGACGAGGAGCTGGCGATGCGCCTCGTGCGGTCGCGGGCCATGCAGCGGGGGATGCCGATCGACGACGCGGGGGTGCGGCTGATCGTCGAGCGGGCGCGGGAGACGGAGCGGGCGAGCGTGCGCGACCTGGAGGGCCTGGTGACGCAGGTCGAGGCCGTGTGGCGCCTGATGCCGGACCTCGCCGGGGCCGGGGGGATCGCGGGCCCGACGCTGGTGGCGCAGGCGCTGGGGATGCGGCTCGCGCCGCCGGCGGCGCGTTCCGCGGCGTCGCGTCCGACGCGGCTGGAGGCGATCCTGGACACGGTGTGCGAGGCGCTCTCGGTGGAGCACGCGGAGCTGCTGGCCCGGGGGCGCCACCCGCGGGTGGTGCTCGCGCGGGCGCTGATCGTGCACTTGGCCCGCCTGCTGACGAACCGGAGCTTCCCCGAGATCGCCCGGGCGCTGGCGCGGCAGAACCACTCGACGGTGGTCACGGCCGAGCAGCGGATCAAGCGGCAGATCGCCGCGGGCGAGTGCGTGGCGGTCGGGTGCCGGCTCGACGGGCTGCCGCTGTCGGAGGCGGTGGAGCAGCTGCGTCGCCGGCTCGTCGCCACCGCCTGAGCCGGGGACGGATTCTCTCTCTCCTCCGGCCGCCGGCGCGGCGGTCGAGCGGCCCCCGCTCCCGCCCGCGCCGGCGGCTCTTGCCCGAAATGCGGCGGTGCGGCGCGGGAACAGGGCGGCGCACCGGGGCGGATCGGGGCTATCGTCCCGCCGGCGCACCCGGGGCGGCCGGTGGTGACGGTGCGTCGTTCTCTTTCGCCCCCGGTTTCGGTTTCCATTGATTCTCGCCGGCGCCGCCTCCGAACGGACCGCGCATGGGAGAACCGTTGTCTACGCCCGCGCCTGCTCGCCCGCCGGAACCGCGGCCGTCCTCCGGACTCTTCCGGCGGCTGCTGAGCGTCTGCACGGGGCGGCGGCGGTCGGACGAGCAGTTCCAGGCGGCGTTCGAGCACGCCCCCGTGGGCATGGTGCTGCTCGGGCTGGACGGGCAGTTCCTGCACGTCAACCGGAGCTACTGCGACCTGACCGGGTACGCGGCCGAGGAGCTGCTGGCGCCCGGGATGACCTTCCAGCGGCTGACGCACCCGGACGACCTGCCGGAGAACCTGCGGACGTACGAGGACCTGCTCGCCGGGCGCATCCGGGCGTCGTTCTTCGAGAAGCGTTACATCCGCCGCGACGGGTCGATCGCCTGGGTGCGCGCGAGCACGACGCTGCGCCGCGACCGCCGGGGGCGCCCGTTCCAGCTCGTGAGCCTGGTCGACGACATCTCGGCGCGGCGCGAGGCGGACGAGCACCGGCGGCGGCAGAACGAGCGGCAGCGCCTGCTGGCCGAGATCTCGCACGACCTGCTGACGCGGGCGGAGCCGGCCGAGGCGGTCCGGGCGATCTTCGAGCGGATCGCGCCGCACTTCGACCTCGACGTCTGCGTGCACTACCGCGTCTGCGACCGGGGGGACCGGCTCGAACTCGTCTTCGCGGAGGGCCTGCCGGAGGGGTCGCTCGCGCCGAGCCGCCCGATCGGGCAGGCCGCGTCGACCCCGCCCCCATCCCCGGCCGCGTCCGGGCCGTGCGCGCCCGACGCGGCGTTCGCCCCGCCGGACGAGGCGGAGCCGGAGATCCTGCGAAGGCTCGGCGTGCGGAGCTACGCGTGCTCGCCGCTGGCGGTGGGCGATCGCCTGCTCGGCACGCTCTGGTTCGGCTCGCGCCGGCGCGAGCGTTTCGAGCCGGACGAGACGGAGTTCCTGCAGACGATCTGCCGCGCCCTGGCGCTCGCCAAGGACCGCGCGGCCGGGCAGCGGGCCCTCGCCGAGAGCGAGAAGCGGCTCCGCCTGGCGACGGAGGCGGCGAGCCTGGGGGTCTTCGACTGGACGGCCCCGGGCATCGACGCCGCCTGGGAGAACGACCGCCTCTACGAGATCTTCGGGCAGCCGCCCGAGCACGGGCCGATCAGCAACGCGGAGTTCCGTTCGGAGTTCCTGCACCCGGCGGACGCCGAGGCGTTCGCGGCCGCCGTGGCCGAGGCGCGGCGTCCCGGCGGGCTCTTCCGCCCGACGTTCCGCATCCGGCGGCGCGACGGGCAGGTCCGCTGGCTGGAGGTGGCGGGCCGGTTCGAGCTCGACCCGCGGACGGGGGCTCCGGTCCGCATGACGGGCGTGGTGGCCGACATCACCGAACGGAAGCAGATCGAGGAGGAGCGGGCGCGGCTGCTGGAGAGCGAGCGTTCGGCGCGGGCCGAGGCGGAGCGCGCGGTGCGGCTCAAGGACGAGTTCCTCGCGACGCTCGGGCACGAGCTGCGGACGCCGCTCAACGCGGTGCTCGGGTGGTCGCACATCCTGGGGCGCGGCGGGCGCGACGCGGCGACGGTCGCGCAGGGGCTGGACGTCATCGCCCGCAACGCGCGGGCGCAGGGGCGGATCATCGACGACCTGCTCGACATGAGCCGGATCATCTCCGGCAAGCTGCGCCTGGACGTGCGTCCGGTGAGCCTGGCGAGCGTGGTGGCCGAGGCCGCCGCCTCCGTCGGGCCGGCGGCCGAGGCGAAGGGCATCACCCTCGAGCACACGGGCGAGGACGCGCCGGTGGACGGCGACGCCGCCCGCCTGCAGCAGGTCTTCTGGAACCTGCTCTCGAACGCGGTGAAGTTCACGCCGCCGGGCGGGACGGTGCGGGTGACGGTGCGGCGGCTGGAGCACGCGGCGCGGGTGAGCGTCACGGACACGGGCATCGGCATCAGCCCGGAGTTCCTGCCGCACGTCTTCGAGCGGTTCCGCCAGGCCGACGGCTCGCCCTCGCGGCGCCACGGGGGGCTCGGGCTGGGGCTGGGCATCGCCAAGCAGCTCGTGGACCTGCACGGGGGGACGATCCGCGCCTCGAGCCCGGGCGAGGACCTCGGGGCGGAGTTCGTGGTCGAGCTGCCGCTCTCGCGCCACGGCGCGGCGGCCCCGGAGGCGGACGCGGCCCTGCGATCCCCGCCCCACGCGCCGCACGCTCCCCACCCGCTCGCCTCGGAGGCGGCCCTGCGGGGGGTGTGCGTCGTCGCCGTCGACGACGACGCGGACGCGCGCGACCTCGTGCAGCGCGTGCTGGAGGAGCACGGGGCGCTGGTGCTCCCGGCCGCGTCGGCCGCGGAGGCGATGCTCCTCGTCGAGCGCGAGCGCCCGGACGTGCTGGTCAGCGACATCGGGATGCCGGTGGTGGACGGATACGAGCTGCTGCGCCGCGTGCGGACGCTCGGCCCGGACCGGGGGGGAGACGTCCCGGCGGTGGCGCTGACGGCCTTCGTGCGCCCGCAGGAGCGGGAGCAGGCCCTCGCCTGCGGGTTCATCGAGCACCTCGTCAAGCCGATGCGGGCGGCGGAACTCGTGGCGGCGGTCGCGGCGGCGACGGGGCGGGCGGCGGACGCGGCGCCGGAGCCGACGCCGCCGGCGGTCGACCACCGCACCGGCGCCGCCGGCTGACAGGGCTCGGCGATCGAGGCAATCGCCCGGCGGCGCGGTCGCGCCGGCCGGACGCGGCTGGTCGGACGGGGCGATCAGGCGTTGCGGAACGCGCCGAGGAAGGCGAGCAGGTCGTTCACGTTGACGGAGCCGTTGCGGTCGAAGTCCGCGGCCGCGTCCTGGTTGCGGAACGCGCCGAGGAAGCCGAGCAGGTCGTTCACGTTCACCGCGCCGTCGCCGTCGAAGTCGGCGGTCGGCTCCTCGCTCTCCGCGGCCCGGGCGAAGAAGACGCCGTCGACCTCGATGCGCAGGCGCGGCGCGGGGTCCCCGCCGGGCGGGTTCTGGAGCTGGACCTGGAACAGGCCGAAGTTCGGCACGCCGTCGCCGTCGTGGGCCGAGCCGAAGGCCTGCTGGCGCTGGGCGTAGTCCTCGATGCCGATCTCGAGGACGGCGAACTCCCCGGTCAGGTCGGCGGTGGAGAAGGTGTAGATGTACTCCTCGCTGCCGAGCCCGGGGGCGGAGTCGTCGCCGTCGCTCTCGCGGAGGAGGACGTTGAAGATCTGCGCCTCGTTCCCGGGGAGGACGCGGGCGCGGACGGCGACGCGGTAGGCGTCGTTGTCGGGGATCGTGGCGTTGACGTTGCGCCCGATGCCGCCGGAGCCGGCGGTGTCGATGACGATGGTGTCCGCGTGGTAGGTCACCGCGCCGGCGGACTGGAACGAGCCGAAGGTGAAGCCGCTGAAGGCCGTCCCGAAGTCGAGCAGCGCGACCTCCTCCAGCGGGACGAGCTCGATCGTGCGGACCTCGACGTTGAGGGTGGTGCTGACGCCGAACTGGCTCTGGAGCTGCCAGCGGATGAGGCCGAAGTTCTGCTTCCCGTCGCCGTCCGGGGCGCCGGGCGTGATGGAGGGGCCGGCGTTGCGGAACGCGTAGCCCGGCACGGGGACGGCCTGCGTGGTGAAGCCGTCGGCGCCGAAGGAGGCGACGGGGAAGTTGTAGACGTACTCCTCGATCGCGTCGCCGCCGTCCTCGTCGCGCAGGGCGACGCGGAGGTTCTGGGCCGTGTTCCCCGGCAGGCGCCGCGCGGTGACGTGCAGCTCGTGCAGGGTGGGCTCGAAGCCCAGCGGCGGGTCGAGGGGGGCGGCGATGCCGCCGAAGCCGGTCGCCTCGAGGATCAGGGAGTCGTCGGTGAAGCTCACCGCGCCCTCCTCGGCGAAGGCGCTGTAGACGAACCCGCCCTCGTCGAAGAACGCCGGCCCGAAGGAGACGAGCTCGGTGGTCTGGGCGGAGGCGACGGTCGCGGCCGCGAGGCCGGCGGCGGACAGGAGACGCTGCACGCTCATGGTGATCCCTCTCTCGGTGTGTGCGGGAGCGGTCCCGGGAGATCCCCGGGCGGGCGGAACCTGGGACGGAAAGGCCGCGGCGGGCGAGGGAGACCCGCCGCGGCGCGCACGATCAGTGGCGGCGGTAGTTGCGGCGGAGGAAGTCGTCGTGCCTCAGGCCCTGGACGTGCCCGTCGGCGAAGATGGCGTTGAGGGAGGCGTCGCCGGCGTGGCGCCAGCGCGGGTGGCCGGAGGCGCCGGCGGGGCTGCCCGTGACGTTGCCGCCGTCCGGGCTTCCCTGCGGGTTCCCCGCGTCGACGATGTTGTAGGAGATGCGGACGTCGTCGTCTTCCTGTCCGTTCTTCGGCTCGCCGAAGTCGCGGCGGTCCCACGTGATGCGGTCGGCGTCGAGGCGCCACCCGACGGGGTCGGCGGTCGCGTCGTTGCGCTGCGCGCCGTCGAAGACCCACACCATCATCGAGCTGTAGGCGACCTCCTGGTCCCGCAGCGGGTGCCCCCACTTGCCCTTGTCGGCGCGCCAGGCGGAGTTGGGCATGACGAAGGGGTTCGCGCTGTAGTGCAGCGGCCCGCGGGGGGAGCCGCTGACCTCCTGGGTCGCCGCGAAGCGGGCCGAGGGGCACTGGAAGACCTCGCTGCGCTGCTCGCTCCCGCGGGCGGTGTTGTCCGCGTAGTTGCTCGACTGCCCGCCGAAGATCAGGCCGTCGATCTGGATGCTCCACTGGGTGTTCTTCGCGTCCGCCCGGTCCCATCGGGAGTCGCGGTTGAACAGGCCGAACGGCAGGGAGCCGCGGTTCTCCTGCGCGTACGCCTGCAGCCCGATGCCCTGGTTGCGCATGTTGGCGCTGCACACGGTGGACTGCGCGGCCTGGCGGGCCTTGCCCAGCGCCGGGAGCAGGATGCCGATCAGCAGCGCGATGATCGCGATCACGACCAGCAGCTCGATCAGCGTGAAACCTCGGCGGACGGCGGTCGGCATCATGCGGTCTCCAGCGGGGCGCGGGCCCCGGGTGCGCCCGCCGCGGGGGCCGGCGCCGCGGCGGCGGCCACGCCCTGACGGCGCCCGTCCGGGAGGACCCGGACCGGCTGCGCCGGGGGCGCGGCGGTGGTCTGGTTGAGTTCGAGGCAGGCCTTGAGCGACGTCCGCAGCGGCGGCACGTCCTCGGACGTCAGCCGCTTCATGATCCAGCGGGCCGCGTCGTAGCCGAGCAGCTCGGCGTCCTGGCAGACCGCGCTCAGGCGCGGGTGCACCCAGGTGCGCAGGTCCGCGTCGTCGAAGCCGATGATGGAGATCTCCTCCGGCACGCGGATCCCCAGCTCCTGGCAGCGGCGCAGGACGCCGAGCGAGAGGGGCGGGTTCGTCGCGACCACGGCCGTGGGCGGATCGGGCAGCGCGAGCGCCCGCGTCACGGCGTTGGAGCCCCCCTCGACCTTCGGGGTGATCTCGAAGACGAGCTCGGGATCGAGCGGGATCCCGTGCGTCTCGAGCGCCTCGCGGTAGGCCCCGTAGCGCTGGCGGTGGGCGCGGTTCGGGGCGGCCATCATCACGAAGGCGATGCGGCGGTGCCCGATGTGGATCAGGTGCTCGACGGCCCGGCGCATCTCGTCGCGCGCGTCGGTGTAGATCGCGCTGATGCGGGCGTCGTCGAACTGCTCGCCCACCACCACGGAGGGGACGCCGTGCAGCGCCAGCTCGGCGGCCAGGTCCTTGTGCTGGGAGGACGTGCGGATGATCGCCCCCTGCACGCCGTGGCGCAGGTAGAACTGCGCGAACGTCTCGTCCTCCTGCTTCTCGCGGAGGGCGCTCAGGAAGGTGACGTTGAACTTCTTGCCGATGAACGCGCGGTTGATCCCCGCGAGCAGCGCCTGGTCGAACGGCGTGGCGAGCATCTCGCAGGCGTACGTCAGCGCGACCATCGTCGTCTCGGCGTGGCGCGCCGGGGCGCGGCGGTAGCCGACCGCGTTCGCCACGTCGAGGATCCGCGCCCGCGTCTCCTCGTTCACGGTCGACTCGTTGTTGAGCGCCCGCGAGACGGTGGCCATGCTCACCCCGGCCTTGGACGCGATGACTTTGAGTGAACTCATGGGAGCCTTCTGCTGCGGATGCCGGCGGGGGCGCCCCCCGCTCAGCGGACGCCCGCCCGTTCCCGGAGCCCGAGCGCCTCGATCACGCCCTCGTTGACGCGCCGGGGCTCGCTCCGGATGTCGAAGATCCCGAACGCGCCGGAGTAGTCCCACATCGTCCACCCCATCCCCTCGGCCTCCAGCAGGCCGACCACGTCCGAGAGCCAGCGGAGCCGGTCCGCGTCGGGCGCGAACTTCGAGTAGACGCCGAACTCGTTGCAGGTGACGCGCACGCCGTGCCGCTCGGCCCAGCCCGCCACCGCCGAGATCCGCTCCGCGAGCGCGCCGCGCCCCCACCGCTCCTCGCCGTGCGCCCGGATCGCCTCCACGGCCGCCTCGTCGTCCTCCAGCGGCTCGATCCCCCGGACCAGCTCCGGGCTCGACGGGTACGGCATCCCGGCGATCTTGCCCCACTGCGGCTGCGACCAGGAGGCGCCCTGGTGCGTGAACGTCATCGGCGTGTAGAAGTGGAAGTTGTAGATGACGTTCGGGTCCTCGATCGGCTCCACCTTCAGCAGCTCGAACGAGCCGGACCACATCCCGCCCGAGGCGATCAGCGTGTGCTCGGGGGCGCCGCGGCGCGCGGCCGCGGCGAGCTTCGGCCAGACGGCGTCCCACGCGTCCCCGCCGATCGTCGCCGGCTCGTTGAGCAGCTCCAGGTAGAGCCGCCCGGCGTCGTACTTCGACAGGTGCCGGGCGAAGACCTCCCAGAAGGCGGCGAAGCGGTCGACGTGCTCCGGGCTCTCGGCGAGCCACTTCTTGAAGCCCTGGCTCGGGTGGGCGTCGACGATCACGTCGAGCCCGTGGTCGAGGATCCGCTCCACGGCCGCGTCGAGCAGCGCCAGGTGCTCGGCGTCGAGACGGGCCGGGTCGTCGCGGTCCATGAACAGCTCGACCTCGACCGGGAAGCGGACGTGGTCGAAGCCGAGCCCGGCGATGCGGGCGAGGTCCGCGTCGGTGACGAAGCCGGTGAGGTGCTCGCGCGTCGCCCCGCCCGGGGCCTGCACCTGCGAGAACCAGTGGCTGAGGTTCAGCCCCCGCTCCGGGAGCCGGTCATCCGCCGCGGCCGCGGCCTGCCAACCCGCAAGAAGGACGGAAGAGGCGAAGACGGTGCAGGCGAGGGCGGGCCGTGAAAGCATCAGAGGATCCTTGCTGCAAACGTTTCACAAGCTTTGCAAAGATAGCACAATGACACCGACGCCACAATCGTTTTTCTGAGTCGGCCCAACTTTCTGCCCTGCCTCGCCCGCACCACTCTCCCACACCTGCCCAAGCGGGGGACCTCGAACGCCGGTTTTCAGGCGCTGCGCACGAAATATCGATGATCGCGCGATTGCGGCGAACGAGCCCAGCAAATCACCAGATTCATGGCTTTCTGTTTGTTTAGCGGCGACGCCGAACGCCCACCACCAGGGCGCCGACCGCCCCCGCCACCCCCGCCGCTCCCGGTGCGGGGATCATGACGACGTTGTCCAGGCTCATGAGCGCGGCCCCGCCCTCGGCCGGTCCGTCCGTGACGAACCGGACCATGTCGAACGCGACGCCGGAGAGCGACAGGGTCATCACGCCGATCCCGACCCCCGTGGCCGTCGTGTACTGGACGTCGTCCGTCAGCTCCCAGGCCGAGCCGACGAGCACGCCGTCGCGGTAGGCCTCCAGCCCGACGGAGTTCCCGCTCAGGTCGAGCCCCTGGCGGGGATCCGAGACGAGGTAGATGAGCGAGACGGAGACGGACGTCCGGACGCTCGCCGGCGTCATGTCGAGCGAGCCGACGCGGAGCACCGCGTGCCCGGAGCCGCCGACGTAGCCGTTGATGTTCAGGACGTTGCCGGAGACGAACGCCTCCGTGCCCGGGAAGCTCTCCGCCAGCGACGCGGCGTAGTCGATCGCGAAGATCTGCCCGGAATCGGGCGGATCCAGACGATCCCAGGGGCGTGAGAAGACGATGCCCCCCGAGACGAGCGTGTTGCCGTGGAAGCCCTCGGCGAGGCCTTCGAAGTCGGCGACCTGAGCCCCGGCGGAACCGGCGAGGCAGACGCACGCGGCGATCGCGATCGGTCGGCGGACGGGCATGTCTCTCTCCTTGCGGCCGGGCGCGCCGCCCCGGCGCCAGGGTAACGGGCGGGGGACTCGGCTCAAAGCCGAATCCGCCGGACGGAGCGCGGAAGCCGGCGTGTTGACAACGCGCCCGCCCCGCCGATGATCGGGAGATGTCCGACCACGTCATCCCGCTCTCCCGCCCCGACATCACCGAACTCGAGGAGCGTCTGGTGCTCGAGACGCTCCGCTCCGGGCGGCTCTCGATCGGGCCGATGCTCGAGGAGTTCGAGAGCCTGGTGGCGGCGCGGGTGGGGACGCGGCACGCGGTCGGGGTCTCGAGCGGGACGAGCGGGCTGCACCTGGTCATGCGGGCGCTCGGGATCGGGCCGGGCGACGAGGTGATCACCACGCCGTTCAGCTTCATCGCGAGTTCGAACTGCATCCTCTTCACGGGCGCCAAGCCGGTGTTCGTGGACATCGAGCCGGTGAGCCTGAACATGGACCCGGCGAAGATCGAGGCGGCGATCACCCCGCGGACCAAGGCGATCCTGGCGGTCGAGGCCTTCGGCATCCCGACGCACATGGACGAGTACGCCCGGATCGCGGCGCGGCACGAGATCCCGCTGATCGAGGACAGCTGCGAGGCCCTGGGGTGCGTGCACAAGGGGAGGGCGGCCGGGGCGTTCGGGCGGGTCGGCGTCTTCGGCTTCTACCCGAACAAGCAGGTCACGACGGGGGAGGGGGGGATGATCGTGACGGACGACGACCGCGTCGCGGATCTGTGCCGCTCGATGCGGAACCAGGGGCGGGCGATCCCGCCGCGGGACGCCCCGGCCCCGGTCGGCACCGCGAGCCACATGCAGAACTCGACGGGCGCCTGGCTCTTCCACGAGCGGCTCGGGTACAACTACCGGCTCAGCGAGGTGAACGCCGCGCTGGGCGTCGCGCAGATGCGCCGCCTGACGCGGATGCTCGAGCGCCGGCGGGAGGTGGCGGACAAGTACATCTCCTGCCTCTGCGACGAGCCGCGGCTCGTGCTCCCGACGGTGGACGAGAACACGCTGATGAGTTGGTTCGTGTTCGTCGTTCGCCTAGCGGCGGGGTACACGCGGGAGGAGCGGGACCGGATCATCTCCGGCCTGCGCGCGCACGACATCGGGGCGGCGGATTACTTCCCCTGCATCCACCTCCA
>CAYMFP010000077.1:0-11016 GCA_964389385.1 uncultured Phycisphaeraceae bacterium
CCGCGTCATCTTCGGCATGAGGACCGTCTTGCCGGTCCGGGGCGGGGCGACGATCAGCGCGCGCTGCCCCTTGCCGATCGGCGCGACGAGATCGACGATGCGCATCTCGATCTCGTCGGGCGTGGTCTCGAGGACGTAGCGCTGCTCCGGGTGGAGGGGCGTGAGGTCCTCGAAGTTCGTGAGGTCGGCGACGGTCTTGGGGTCGCGTCCGTTGACGGAATCGACGCGGAGGAGGGCGAAGTAGCGCTCGCTCTCCTTGGGCGGGCGGATGGCGCCGCGGACGGTCATGCCGCGGCGGAGCCCGAAGCGGCGGATCTGGCTCGGGGAGACGTAGATGTCGTCCGGGCCGGGGAGGTAGCTCTGCTCGGGGCTGCGGAGGAAGCCGAACCCGTCGGGCATGATCTCGAGCGTGCCCTCGCCGAACATGATGCCCAGGCGCGTGGCGCGGGCCTTGAGGATCTTGAAGATGAGGTCCTGCTTGGGGATCGCGTGGAAGTCCTCGAGCCCCTCGCGCTCGGCGACCTCGTGGATCTCGGCGATCTCCATCTGCTGGAGCTCGGAGATGGAGAGCTTCTCGACGTTCTCGAGGTCGGCGTCCTTCATCCGGGCGGCGATCTGCTCGAGTTCGGCGGCCTCGCGCTCGAGTTCCTCGTCGCTCGGGAGGACGCTGCTCGGGTAGCCGCTGAGCATGCGCGGGCGGTGCATGCCGCCACCCCCGCCCCCACCGCCGCCGTCGCCCTTGTTCCGCTTCTTGCGCTTGCGGCGGCGGCCGCCCTCGCCCTGGGCGTCGGCGCGGGCCTGCTGGTTCTGGGGCTGCTGGCCCTGGCTCTGGCCCTGATTCGGGGCCTGATTCTGGGCTTGGCTCTGGGCCTGGTTCGGGCTCGGGGCCTGCCCGTTGTTCGGGGCGCCGGAGGGGCGTTCGCCCTCGGCGCGGGCCGGGCGGTCGGAGGGCTTCTCGGGAGCCTTCTCGACGGGCCGTTCGGGGGCGGCGGCCTTGGCCGGCGCCTTCTCGGCCGGGGCGTCGGCGGTCTCGCCCTCGGCCCGCCGGGTCATCTTTTTGCGGACCCCGCCTCGGGCCGTGCGCGGCTTCTTGCCGCGAGCCTTGTCTTCGGTGGCCGTCGTCGCTTCCGTGTCGTCAGGCATCTGCTCAGAACCTCCGGCTGGACCGGGATCGCACCGGGATGGAATCCGGGCGAGGAACCGCTGCTGGTAGTGGATGGGGAGGGTTGCGGAACGTGCGTCGGGAAACCCCGACCCGAACTCCGGTCGAACGCCCTGACCCGACGCGCGGCACCGAACGCTGAACCCCGGTGGGGCGGGTCGCCGGAAGGGCGAACGGCCTCGGGGTCTGCTTGTGCTGGAAAACGGTTGGACCAGTGCTGCGGATTCGGCGCCGGACGCGACTTTGCGACCGGCTCCCGCCCGCGCGGCGGTCGATGGGGCACCCGACTATAGCACAACCCACCCGCCCCCCGCCCATCGGCGCGGGGACGATTTGTTCACGCCTTCAAGTTCGATCCCCGGGGAGCCCGGGTTCGCGCCCGCGGGCGATCTTCGCCTCCACGCGGCGCAGGGCCTCGGCGACGCGCCGCCGCAGCTGCTCCTCCGAGCCGTCGTTGACCACCACGGCGTCGGCGAGGGCGCGCTTGCGCTCCGGGGGCATCTGGGCGGCCTCGCGGCGGGCGAGTTCGGCCTCGTCCCACCCGCGGGTGCGGCGGACGCGCTCCAGGCGGACCTCCCGCGGGGCGTCGACAAAGATCACCGCGTCGCACTCGCGGTCCAGCCCGACCTCGTAGAGCAGGGGGGCGTCCAGCACGACCCCGGGGGCCCCGGCCCGGGCGGCCTCGGCGCGCAGGCGGGCCCGCTCGGCGTGCACCAGGGGGTGGATCAGGGCCTCCAGGCGGCGCCGCTGCGCGGGGTCCTGGAAGACGACGCGGGCCACCGCCCCGCGGTCGACGAGCCCCTGCGCGTCGAGGACGCCGGGCCCCCACCACGCGCGCAGGGTCTCGGCGGTCTCGGGGCGGGCGAGGATCTCGCGGACGGAGCGGTCGGAATCGCTCACCCACCAGCCGAGGGCGGCGAGGGCGGCGGCGACGGCGCTCTTGCCGGAACCGATGCCTCCGGCGACGCCGATCATGGGGGGGAGGGGCGGGGAGAAGGGGGCCGAGGCAGGATCGGGGCTTTGGGTCTTGGCGTCCCGGGGAGGAGCGTCTGGAGGACGCGGGGGATCGGGAGGGGAGGTCACGTGGCGGCCTCGATGGCTTCGGGGCGGAGGGTGACGATCTCGGGGTGGTTGCGGTAGAAGCCGTCGTAGTCGAGCCCGTAGCCGACGACGAACTCGTCGGGGATCTCGAAGCCGACGTAGTCGGCCTCGAAGGGGACGGCTCGGCGGGCCTTCTTGTCGAGCAGGACGGCCGAGCGGACGCTCGCCGGGCCGCGGCTCTCGACGATGCCGCGGAGGAGATCCAGGGTGCGCCCGGAGTCGAGGATGTCGTCGATGAGGAGGACGTGCTTGCCGGCGATGTCGGCCCGGAGTTCGCCGGCGAGGGTGGCGCCGCGGCTCTCGGTGCTCTGCCCGGGGTAGCTCGAGACGGTGACGAGCTCGAGCGAAAGGCGGAGGGGCATCTCCCGGATGAGGTCGGCGGTGAAGACGATGGCGCCGGTCATGACGGGCATGAGGACGATGCGGTGGCCCTCGTCCGGCGAGTGTCCGTCGGCGGCGACGGCGGCCCGCAGGTCCTCGGCGATGCGCGCGGCCATCTCGCGCACGCGGGCGGCGATGCGGTCGCGCGGGATGAGCACGCGGTCGATCTCGCGGGGGGAGGGCATGAAGAAGGAAGATAGCAGATGGCCGAGGGGCGGATGGCCGAGGGGCCGTCGGGAGCGGCGCCCGGGGCGTGCGCTCCGAATCTGCCCTTCTGCTCTCTGCCCTCCGCCATCCGTGGCTTCAGACCATCAGCCCCTTGATGCCGCCGGTGCGGCGGACCTTGTAGTAGCGGGCGAGGGCGTCCTCGATGACGGCGTCGGCGGCCTCGGCGGGCTGGATCTCGTCGACGGCGACCTCCTTGCCCTCGAGCTGCTTGTAGTCCTCGAAGAAGCGGCGGAGCATCTTGAAGGTGTGCTTGGGGAAGTCGCTGGCGTTCTGGTACTCTTCGAAGACGGGGTCGTTGAGCAGGACCGCGATGACCTTGTGGTCGGGCTGCCCCTCGTCGATCATCGACATGAGCCCGACGACCCGGGCGTCGCAGAGGCAGAGGGTCGGCACCTTCTCGGAGCTGAAGACGAGGATGTCCAGCGGGTCGTCGTCCTCGGCCAGGGTCTGCGGGATGAAGCCGTAGTTGGCGGGGTAGAAGACGGCGGAGGAGAGCACGCGGTCGAGCCGGAGCATGCCGGTGCCCTTGTCCAGTTCGTACTTGTTGCTCGATCCCTTCGGGATCTCGATGACGCCGCGCACGTGGCGGGGGAGATCGAGGCCGGGGACGCCGGGAGTGACTTCGTGCCAGGGGTGGATCATGGAACAGGGAGGGTAGGAGCGATGTCGCGTGACGGCGGCTCGACCGTGCCGCGCCGGCGGGAGGACGATAATCGCCCGTGACCGACGCCCCCCCAGGCCCATCCCCCGCTCCATCCCCCCCGCCCGCCCGACCCTCGCTCGCGGCGGAGGGCGATCGCCTGGCGCGGCGGCTCGCCGCGGCCGGGGCGGCGGCGCGCGCCCGCGAGCGCGGGTCGGCCGACGACGACGCGGCGCTGCTCGCGGCCGCGGAAGGGGATGGAGCCGGGGCGGGGGACGGCTGGCGCCTGCGGCGGGCGCTGGCGCTCGCGGAGCGGGAGGGCCTGCCGCGGACGGCCGCGGCGCTGCGGTCGGCGCGGCGGGGGATGCTGCTCGCGTGGGTGGCGGTCTCGGCGGCGGCGGGCGCCTCGACGGCGCTCGGGGCGCTGGCCGGGGGCGCGGATCGCCCGGGGTGGACCGGGGTGAACGTGCTGTGGGTGCTGGGGGCGATCCTCGGGCTGCACACGCTGTTCCTGGCGCTGAGCCTGGCGTGGACGGCGCGCGGGCTGCTCAGCCGCGGGCGCGCGCCGCACGAGGCGGCCGCGGCGCGCCTGGCGGAGCGGCTGCTCGCGGGCAGGCGGGCGCCCGGCGCGGCCGTGCGCGGGATGCTCGGGGAACTGCACGCCGGGCGGCGCGGGACGCTCGCCTCCGCGGCGGCGAGCCACGCGGGCGGGCTCGCGTTCGCGGCCGGGGCGTTGCTGGCGGTGCTCGCGGCGACGGCGTTCCGCGAGCACTACGTCTACTTCTGGAAGACGAGCCTGCTGAGCGAGCGTCAGGCGGAGACGGTCTTCGGCGTGCTGGCGGCGCCGGCGGAGGCGCTCGGGCTGCCGGGCCCGTCGCCGGAGCAGATCCGCGAGGCGCGGTGGGACCCGGGCGACGCGGCGAGCGTGCCGGCGCAGGACGCGGGCGAGCAGCAGCGCTGGAGCCTGTTCCTCGCAGGGTGCGTGCTGGGCTGGGCCGTGCTGCCGCGGGCGGTGCTGCTGGGGGCGGCGCTGGCGGGGCTGGCGGCGGTCGACCGGCTGCGGCGCGCGGAGGATGCGCTCCCGCCGGGGTACGTGGAGGATCTGGACGAACGCCTGGCCGCGGCGCGCCGCAGGCGGGCGGACGCGGCGAGGGCCGCGGCCGAGGCGGCGGCGCGGGGCGAGGAGACGAGCCCGGCCGCCGACCTCGCGGCCGGGAAGCCGGCGGGCCCCCCGGCCGTGCTGCGCTACGAGGTGGAGGCCCCGCCGGAGGGGCCCTGGCCGCCCGAGCCGCTGCGCGCGTGCCGGGACCTCGGGGGCGTGGACGGGTACGCCGACCGGGAGCGGGTGCTGGCGGAGCTGGACGCGTGGGCGGAGCGTCCGTCGGCGCTGGTGGCGGTCTTCAGCCGCGGGCAGACGCCGGCCGCGGGCGAGAGGAAGTTCCTGCGGTCGCTCGTGGAGCGGGCGGGGGAGGGCGCGGCGGTGGTGCTGACGCTCGGGCGTTCGACGGAGGTGACGGAGGCCGGGGCGAGCGAGCGGATCCGGCGGCGGACCGAGCAGTGGCGCCGCGCCGCGGCGGAGGCGGGGGTGCGGGCGGAGCGCGTGGTGGAGATCGACCTGGAGCACCTGACCGGGGCGACGGCCGCGGCGCTGTCGCGGCTCGTGGAGGGGGCCCCCGGCCCGCGGAGCGACGCGCCGGAACGCCCGACGCCGACGCTCGCCAAGGCGGCGGAGCGGATCGCGGAGGCGTTCGACCGGGCCGGGGCGGAGGGGCCGGACGACCGCGAGCTGGCGGAGCTGTTCCGCGACCTGGCGGGGCTGTACCGGGACGAGAGCGCGGGGCGGTGGTCGGCGCGATCGCTCGACGAGGCGCGGCGGGCGGTGGGCTCGCGCGTGCAGGCGATCGCGCGAGCGGCGCCGGCGTGGCTCCCCAGGCACGCCGGCTGGATGACGGCCGCGGCGCTGGCGGCGACCGGCGCGACGCTCGGCGGGGCGCTGGCGCTCGCCGGCCCGGCGGGGCTGGCGGCGATCGGGGGGATGTGGCCGCTGTACACCGCGGCCGGGGCGGCGCTCGGCGAGGCGCTCGGGCGCGGGGCGGACCGCGTCGGCGCCGGGCGGGCCGAGCCGAAGCCGGACCCCGCGGCGGCGGACAAGCTCCGCGCGGCCGGCCTGCACGCGGCGATCCTGGACCTCCAGGGCCTGCCGGACGCGGAGATCGCGCTCGCGCTGGACCGGGCGCTCACCGGGCTGCCGGAGCCGTTCGCGGACGGCGGGGACGCGCGGGGCTGGCTCGGCGAACTGCGCTCGCGGCTGCGCGAGGCGTGCGCGGCCGCGCGGGGCGGGGAAGGATCTCGGGCGTGAACACGCACCCAACCACCACGGGCCCCGACTCCCCCGCCGCCGCCACCCCTCCCGGCGCGCCGCTCGATCTCGCGCTGATCGGGCACACGAACACCGGGAAGACCTCGGTGCTGCGCTCGCTGCTGCGCGACCGGAACGTGGGCGAGGTCGCCGACGAGGCGGGGACGACGCGGACGAGCACGCGCTACGAGATGACCGTGGCGGGGCGCGTCGCGGCGTACCTGTGGGACACCCCGGGCCTCGAGGACGCCGGCCCGCTGCTGCGCCGCGTGCGCGACGCCGAGCGGGAGATCGGGCGCAGCCCGGCCGAGGCGCTCGGGCACGTGCTGGCGCAGGGCGACGTGCCGGAGCGCGAGCGCTCGCCGCTGGAGACGCTGCGGCGGTGCCGGGCGGGGCTGCTCGTCTTCGACGTGCGCGAGCGCCCTCTGGAGAAGTACTGGGAGGAGCACGAGCTGCTGCGCCTGTGCGGGGCGCCGCTGGTGGCGGTGCTGAACTGCGCCGCCCGCCCGGGCGCCCGCACCGACGAGTGGGACCGGGCGCTGCGGCACCACGGGCTGCACGCGATCGTGCGGTACGACGCGTGGGCCTCGGCCGAGGACGACGCGCAGCGCCTGCTCGAGGCCCTGCACACGCTGCTGGGCGAGCCCGCGGCGACGGAGCTAGCCCGCATCGCCCGGGACCGGCGGGCCGAGGAACGCTCGCGCATCGACCGCTCGGCCCGGCGGCTCGCGGAGACGCTGGTGGACCTCGCCGCGTACCGGCGGCTGGTCCGCGAGGAGCACGTGCCGGCGGCCCAGGACGACTTCCGCCGCCTGCTGGGGGAGTCGTGGGGCCGCTTCCTGAAGGGGCTCGCCGCGGCGTGGGGGCTCAGCGAGGGGCAGCTCCGGGGCGTGCAGGCCGAGGCCGAGCGGCTCTCGGCCGAGGAGGGCGAGGACGCGGCCGCCGCCGCGGCGGAGGCCTCGCTCTGGGGCACGCTCGGGGGCGTGGCCGGCGGGGCCGCGGGGTTCGCGGCGAAGGGGCTGCTCGTCGATGTCGGGCTCGGGGGCGCGAGCCTGGGGCTCGGGGCGGTCGGCGGGGCGGTGCTCGGCGGGGCGATCGGGGGGCACCGGGCGATCCGCGCGGGCCTGCGCCGGGCCCGGGGCGAGCGGGAGCTGCGGTTCAGCGAGGCCGCGGTGGACGTGGCTTTGCGCCGCGGGATCTGGCTGATCCGCCGCGTGCGGGCGTACGGGGCGGCGAGCGAGGAGCCGATCCCGGCGCCGACCTCGGCGGAAGAGCTGGCCCAGGCCGAGGGCCCGGTGGCCGCCGCCCAGCGGCGGGCGCTGCGCACCCGGCAGAAGGCGCCGGCCTCCTGGTCGCGGCTGGGAACGGGGGAGGCCGCCGGGCGGAGCGAGGCCGGGGAACGCGAGGTGGACCGCCTGAGCGGGCTGCTGGTCGAGGCGGTCGTCGGCGGGGCGTGAGGCGCCCCGCCCGGAACGGCGCGGCTTGCCCAGCTTGCCCGAACGGACCGGGCGTGCGGGCTCGCCCCCTTTTCGTGGGCCGCGGGAACGGCACGCCGCGGGAGACGGGCCGGGCATCGGGCTGGCGCGGGCGTCGGCGGGGGTCGATGGCTACGGGCACGCCCGCCGGAGGAACGCCCGATGAAACGAGCCGTCACGACCGCCCTGGCCCTGTCCATCGCCGCGGCCGCCGGGTTCGCGCCCGGGTCCAAGGGAGCGGGGAACGGGCGGGGGAAGACCGTCTCGAACGGGCGGTACAGCGTGGACGTGCCGGAGTACGCGGCCGACGACCCGTTCGGGCACCTCCCGGAGACGATCACGCTGATCGGGACGGTGCGGGACTTCCGCGAGCGGCAGGTCCCCGGCGGGCACCCGGACTTCGAACTCCGCCCGGGCGACGGGTTCGGGCACTACGTCGGGATGGTGCAGGACGAACTCGACGCGGACGGCAAGCCGGTCTTCCGGTCGAAGGGCAAGCGGGTGATCCGCGAGGCGACCGACGCGGCCGGGCGTCCGATCATCGGCCCGAAGCCGTACATCGACTCGCGCCCCGGCGACGCGGACCCGATCCTCTCGAACCGGAGCGGAGACGCGCTCACGGGGCCCGAGCGGTTCGCGCAGTGGTTCCGCGACGTGCCGGGGGTGAACATGCGCGACGCGTTCCCGATCAGCCTGGTGCGCGAGCCCGGGACGGACCGGTACGTCTTCGACGACCGCCTGCAGACGCACTTCGTGCGGGCGGAGGGCTTCTTCGCGGTCAACGACGCGCTGTTCGGCAACTCCAAGGGGGGCAACAAGAACTTCCACTTCACCTACGAGCTGCAGACCGAGTTCGTCTACCGGGAAGGCTCCGGACAGATCTTCACCTTCTCCGGCGACGACGACGTCTGGGTCTTCATCGACCGGAAGCTGGTGATCGACATCGGCGGCGTGCACACGCCGATGGAGCAGACGATCGACCTCGACCGCCTCGGCTGGCTCGAGGACGGGCGGACGTACACGCTGCACTTCTTCTTCGCCGAGCGCCACCGCACGGAATCGAACTTCCGCATCGAGACGTCGCTCCGCCTGCGGGCGCTCGACCTGCCGACCTCGGCGGCCCTGTACGACTGACCCACCCTCCACCCCTCGCCGCCCGCGGGAGCCTGCCCCGCCCCCCTCTGCTCGATCCGCATTTCCGGGTTGACCCTACTGCAATCACAGTACATACTGTGATTGCAGTAGGAGAAGCACCGTGGCTAAGCGGGAACGGGCGCAGGACGGGGCGAGGCCGGAGCCGTCGGATCTGGAACTGCAGATCCTGGCGACGCTGTGGGAGCGGGGCCCGTCCACGGCCCGGGAGGTGCTCGGGGCCCTGCCGGACGGCAAGGACCGGGCGTACACCTCGGTGCTCTCGGTCATGCAGGTGATGCAGAAGAAGGGGCTGCTCGCGGTGGGCGAGCGGCGGGGGCTGGCGAACGTCTACGAACCCGCGGTCTCCAAGCGGCAGGTGCTGCGCCCGCTGCTGCACGGGCTGGTGCAGCGGGTCTTCGGGGGCTCGCCCGCGGCGGCCGTGGAGCACCTGCTCGACGCCAACGCGGTGTCCGAGGAGGAACTCGCGGCGATCCGCGCGTTGCTCGCCCGCGCGGAGCCGGATGCGGGGTGGGGCGCAGGGCGGAGCGAAGGGGGAAGCAAGGGGCGGGCGGCGGGGACGCCGCGCAGGACGAAGAGGAAGGGGGACGGGCGATGAACCTGATCGCGGAGCTGTTCGGCGGACGGGCGTGGGCGCAGGCCGTGTGGTCGCTGGTGCACTCGCTCTGGCAGGCGGCGGCGATCGCGGGGGCGGTGGCGTTGGTGCTGGGTCGGCTGCCGGCGCGGCGGGTGCGGGCGCGGCACGCGGCGGCGCTCGCGGGGTTCGCGCTGGCGGCCCTGGCGCCGCTGGCGACGTTCGCGGTGCTGGAAGCGCGGCACGATCTGCGGGCGGGCGACGCCTGGGCGAGCGCCGGCGATACTCCGCCGGCGCCGCCGGCGCCGGCCGCGGGCGCGGCTCGGGCAGACGGCGCGCCGGCCGCGGAACGCGCCGCGCCCGCAGGCCCGCGCGACGCGGGCGGATCGGGGCGCAGCGCGCCCGCACCGGCCGGACCGGCGTGGACGCCCTTCGCCGCGGCCGCGTGGCTCGCGGGGGCGACGGCGATGCTCCTCCGCACGGGGCTCGGGCTCGTCTCGGCCCGGCGGCTGCTGGCGAGCCCCCCGCTGCCGCCGGAGCACGCGGCGGCGTTGGGCGTCGAGGAGCTGTCGGCGAGGCTGGGGCTGCGGTCGTGGCCCGGGCGCGTGCGCGTCGCGGTGACGGACCGCGTCGCGGCCCCCGCGGTGGCGGGGATCCTGCACCCGATGATCCTGCTGCCGCCGGCGCAGCTCGCGGCGCTCGGCGACGCGCAGCTCCGCGCGGTGCTGGCCCACGAGCTGGCGCACGTGGTCCGCGGGGACCTGATCGTGGGGCTCGCGCAGCGCGTCGTCGAGGCGTGCCTGTTCTTCAACCCGGCGGTGCTCTGGCTCGGCGCCCGGCTTCGGGCGGAGCGCGAGGCGTGCTGCGACGCGATGGCCGCGGAGGCGACGGGCGGATCGCGCGGCGTCGCGGAGACGCTGGCCCGCAGCGCCCTCGCCGCCCGCGGCGGGGCCGGGTGGACGCCGGCGCTCGGGCTCGCCTCCGGCGGGCGCGGAGCGCTGCGCGAGCGGGTGGCGCGCCTGCTGGCGCCGGAGGCCCGCTTCCCGGCGCACGTGCCGTGGCCGACGTTCGCCGCGTTCGTGCTGGCGTCGGTCGTCGCGATCGCGGGCCTGGGAGCCGGCGCCGCGGCCGTGGGGCAGGCGGCCGCGGGGCTGCTGGACCCGGAGCGGCACGTCGCCCGGGCCGCGGAGATCCGGCGGGAGTTCGGGCAGCGGACGGGGCTCGCCGTGGACGCGCCGGAGCAGCGCGTGCGGGTGAGCGGGCGCGTGCGCACGGCCGACGGCGCGCCGCTGCCGGCGGACGTGCGCCTGATGGGCTCGGTCCGCACGCCGGGCCGCGACGTGGGGGTCGGCGCCGAGATCGGCGCCGACGGCTCGTTCTCCGCGGCGTGGCCCTGGGGCCGGATCGATCTGACGGTCGTCGCCGACGGGTACGCCCCCGCCGCCGCGGAGGGGCTTGCGCCGGAGCCGGGCGGAGCGATCGAGGGGCTCGAACTCGTGCTGGAACGCGGCTTCTCCATGACGGTCCGGCTCGTGGATCCCGGGGGGAACCCCGTGCCGGGCGCGGAGGTCGCGAAGTCGCAGGTCTTCGCGGGCTTCCACGTCGGCGAGCGGACCGCGACGACGGACGATCGGGGGACGACGGCGTTCGAGCACCTGGGCGCCGCGCCGGTCGACCTGACGATCCGGGCGCCGGGGTTCGAGCGGGAGCGGCTGCGGATCGAGCCGGCGCCGGGCGGCGTGGCCGAGGCGACGCTGACCCCGTCGATCCCGCTCCGCGCGAGGCTCGTCGAGGCGGGCTCGGGGCGCCCGCTCGCGGGGGCGGACGTGCGGCTCGCCTACGACAGCGGCGAGCCGGTTCGGATGTTCGACCCGCGCCGCGGCTTCGAGGAGCCGCCGCTCGTCGGCACGACCGACGCCGACGGCCGGCTGGAGGCGGACGGGC
>CAYMFP010000078.1:0-10973 GCA_964389385.1 uncultured Phycisphaeraceae bacterium
GGTTCCCGTCGGCCCGGTGCATGCCCGCCCGGCCGTGAGCATCGCTCCGATCGCTGGAGATGGCTGGCCGTTCGGACAGCGTGTGCTCCCCTCCGGGCGTCCTGCGCGCCCGAGGGGGATGGTAACCGAAGGTGGGGCTCGCCCCCCCATTGATTTTGTCATCGGGAGGCCGTGTGACCCCGGTGCCGCCCTGGCGGCCGCGGCCGGAGGCGGGTTCGGGCGGCTCATCCTTCTAGGCCCCCCTGATTTTGTGGATCGTCGGGGTGTTCCGGCGGGAGCGGGGCCGCTACCGTACAGGTCCATCTCCGCGAGGCAGCGGGTGATGGGAGGCCGGTCCGTCGCCTCCGCGCGCGCGGGGGGGCGGGTGAAGCAATGCACGACGGACGCCCCGCGAGAGGGGCAGGCCCGGGGCGCGGAAGCGTCGGCGGGCCGGGCGTCGCCCGTCGACGCGCCCACACCGGCCGGGCGCGAGCGGCGGATGGCGTCTCGTGCGGCTCGTCGGCTTCGGCCGGACCGGCCGCGGGAACGGAGCACATGATCGACGAAACGCTGATCGCCTCCCTCGGGATCGAGGACATCGACGCGGACGCGCTCCTTCAGGAGGCGTACGGGGGGCGTCTGGCCGGCGGCGAAGGGGCGATGGACAACCTCGTCGGCGACCAGTTCACGAAGCTGACGCCGGGCAAGCTGATCAAGGGTCGGGTCATCGGGTTCAGCGGGGACGACGTGGTCGTCGAGGTGGGCCTGAAGAGCGAGGGGCTGATCCACAAGGGCGAGTTCGACGACCTGCCGGACCTGAAGGTCGGGGACATGGTCGACGTGCTGCTGGAGTCGATGGAGGGCGAGGGGGGGCTGATCCAGCTCTCGAAGCGGAAGGCGGACCGGCAGATCGCCTGGCAGCGGATCATCGACCACAACAACGAGGGGGACGTTGTCGAGGGCACGGTGATGCGGAAGATCAAGGGCGGGCTGCTCGTCGACATCGGCGTGCACGTCTTCCTGCCCGCCTCGCAGGTGGACATCCGCCGCCCGCAGGAGATCGGGGACTTCATCGGTCGGAAGATCCGGGCGGAGATCCTCAAGATCGACCTGGACCGCAAGAACATCGTGATCTCGCGGCGCAAGCTCATCGAGAAGGAGCGGGCGGAGGCGAAGAAGCGCCTGCTCGAGCACCTGTCGGAGGGCCAGCTCGTCACCGGCACGGTCAAGAACATCGCCGACTTCGGCGCGTTCGTGGACCTGGGCGGTATCGACGGCCTGCTGCACATCACGGACATGAGCTGGGGCCGGGTGAACCACCCGTCCGAGATCGTGCGGATCGACCAGAAGGTCGAGGTGAAGGTCCTCTCGATCGACCGGGACAAGGAGAAGATCGCCCTGGGGCTGAAGCAGAAGGAGGCTTCGCCCTGGGAGGAGATCGAGCAGCAGTACCCGGTCGGGTCGCGCGTGCACGGCACGGTGGTCAACATCATGTCGTACGGGGCGTTCGTCCGCCTCGAGGACGGCATCGAGGGCCTGGTGCACATCTCCGAGATGTCCTGGACGCGGCGGGTCAACCACCCGTCGGAGATGGTCAACGTCGGCGACGAGGTCGACGTGGTCATCCTCGACATCGACAAGGACAAGCAGGAGATCAGCCTCGGCATGAAGCAGACGGACGTCAATCCGTGGGAGCTCGTGTCCGAGAAGTACCCGCCCGGGACGGTCATCGAGGGCGAGGTGCGGAACCTGGCGAACTACGGCGCGTTCGTGGAGATCGAGCCGGGGATCGACGGGCTGCTGCACATCTCCGACATGTCGTGGACGAAGAAGGTCACGCACCCGAACGAGCTGTACAAGAAGGGCGACCGGGTGCAGTGCGTGGTGCTCGACGTGGACCAGGAGAAGCAGCGCGTCTCGCTGGGCGTCAAGCAGCTGACCGAGGACCCGTGGATCGAGGCGATCCCGAGCGCCTACCAGCCGGGCATGGTCATCCGCGGCAAGGTGACGAAGATCACGAACTTCGGCGTCTTCGTGGAGCTGGAGGACGACCTCGAGGGCCTGCTGCACATCTCCGAGCTGGCCGACCACAAGGTCGAGAACCCGCAGGACGTGGTGAAGGCCGGCGAGGAGATCGATGTCAAGATCCTCCGCGTCGACACGCAGGACCGCAAGATCGGGCTCAGCCTGAAGCGCGCCCAGTGGGGCGACGCCTCGGGCGTGGAGCAGTACACCAGCACCGGCGGCGGCAAGGACCGCGACCGCGACCGCGGCGGGTTCGGCCCGTCGCGCGGCGGCATGGACGAGCACGGCTCCATGGGCACGGACAAGATCCGGTTCTGAGCCGCGCTCGGGCGCGATGCACTCCGAGAGCCCCGGGCCGACGCCCGGGGCTTTTTCTTTCCCTCGTCTTCGTTCCCCCTCGTCCCGGCGTGCTGCGGCCGCGGAATCGTGCGGGACGCACGCGGCGCGGACGGACCGGACCCCGCCCGATCGGGCTAGTCTCTGCCCATGACCACCCTCGGGCTGGCCGACACGAACACGATCGCGGTGCTGCTCCTCGTCTTCGGGGTGCTGATGGCCTTCTGCGCGCTGATGAGCCGCATCGCCAACCGGACCGGCGTCCCGATCGTGCTGATCTTCCTCGTCCTCGGGATGCTCGGGGGCTCGGAGGGGATCGGGGGCATCGAGTTCACCAACGCCGACGTCGCCTTCCGCATCGCCACGACGGCGCTCGTGCTCATCCTCTTCGACGGCGGGGTGAACACGTCCTGGGAGTCCATCCGCCGCTCGGCCGCCCCCGCGGGCATCCTGGCGACCGTCGGCGTCATCGGCACCGGGTTCCTGCTCGCGCTGATGGGGCGGCTGCTCGGGCTGGGCTGGGGGTCGGCGGCCCTGATCGGCGCGATCGTCTCCTCGACCGACGCGGCGGCGGTCTTCGCGGTGCTCCGGGGCGGCGGCGTCCGCCTGCAGGACCGCGTGGGCTCCATCCTCGAGGTCGAGTCGTGCGTGAACGACCCGATGGCGATCATCCTGACGGTGACGGCCATCGACGTCATCGCGTCGGGGGGCGCCCCGGGGTGGAGCATCCTGTTCTTCGTCCCGCTGCAGCTCGTGCTGGGCGCCCTGGCCGGCGTGGGCATCGGGCTCGTGGTGCGGATCATCCTCAAGCGCATCCCGGTCGGCACGGTCGGGCTCTACCCCGTGGTCATGCTGGCGGCCGCGTTCGTCGCGTTCGGCGTCGGCACGCTGATCGGGGGCAGCGGCATCCTCGCCGTGTTCGTCGCGGGCGTGGTGCTCGGGAACGGGCCGCTGCCGTACAAGGCGGGCCTGCGGCGCGTCATCGACGCCTTCGGCTGGCTCAGCCAGGTCACGATGTTCCTGATGCTCGGGCTGCTCGTCTTCCCCTCCACGCTGCTGACCGTGCTGTGGCCGGGGCTGGCGCTCGGGCTGTTCCTGGCCTTCGTGGCGCGTCCGGTCGTCGTCGCGGTCTGCCTCATCCCCCTCCGCCTGCCCTTCAAGGAGATCCTGTACATCGGGTGGATCGGGCTCCGCGGGGCCGTGCCGATCATCCTCGGGCTGTACCCGATCCTCGCCGAGCTGCCCGGGGCGAACGAGGTCTTCCACATCGTCTTCTTCATCGTCGTCGTCAGCGCCCTGGTGCCCGGGGCCAGCATCCTGCCCGTCACGCGGTGGCTCGGGCTCGGCGAGCGGCGCCCGCCGCCGCCGAGGGCCGCGCTCGAGCTGCACGCCCTGAAGTCGATGGACCGCGACCTGCGGCTCTACATCCTCGACGAGAACGTCGCGGCCGCGGGCGCCAGGCTCGCCGAGCTGCCGTTCCCGGAGGGGGTGGCGGTGGTCCTCGTCGTCCGCGGCGACGAGCCGTTGGCCGCCCGCGGGAACACCGTGCTGCAGCCGGGCGACTACGTCTACGTGGTGTGCCGCCCGGAGGACGAGGCGCAGGTCGGCCTGTTCCTCGGCTCCTCGACCTCGCAGTAGGCCGGGGCCGGACGCAGCCGCCCGCGCGGCTGCGGCGCCGGGGCGTCGGCTCCCTCCCCGGGCGGGGGCGGGTCGATAGGATCAGCGCATGCCCCGACGATCCCGCCGCGCCATCGCTCTGCCCATCGTTCTGCTCGCCGCCGGGTGCGCGGCCGGGCTGGGCGGGTGCCGTCGGCCGCTGCTGACGCAGGACGAGGACCGGTCGCAGTTCGACCGGTACCGGGCCGTGCGTGAGACGCGTGAGCCCTCGTACCTGATGGACGAGTTCGGACGCCGGCAGCCGAACCTGCGGGGGCGGCTGCTCGAGGAGCGGTGAGCCGGACGCGAGGTATGGGGGGCGAATCGGTGCGGTGGGGGGGGAGGGGGGTAGGGGGGATTGCGGGGCCGTGCGGCCGGGGAAGCGTCCGGGTGGTGCGGGGAGCGCCGCGTCTGCGGCGCGTCGCGTCCCGATAACTCTTGCTGTCCACAGCCTTTCGACACAGACCGAACGCGCGCTCCGGGGACAACCGCCGGAGCAACCCGGATCCGGACTTTTTCGCTGGATCGGCGAAGAGTTGAGGCGCATGCCGCCGATGCTTGCCGTAACGTCCATGCCGGCGGCAAGTGCCACCGGATCGGGCACTTACGGAACCCGAACGACTCGCGGACTCACCGGATGCCCCGCACGAGCCCTCGCACCTCCAAGTCATCCTCGCGTCGGTCGGCCTCGGGCGGGAAGCTCTCGCCGCGCACCAAGGTGGTGTGGGGGGCGCTGGCCGGGAGCATGACGATCGTGGCCGGGCTGCTGCTGCTCGTCGACGGGCAGGGGGCGGTGCGGGCGGACGGGCGTTCGCTGCAGCCGATGGTCGGGATCGGGGCGTCGACCTCGATCGAGAGCATCTTCCGGACCACGGCCGAGCTGGACCGGGGGCGGTGGCAGGCGATCGTGATCCACCACTCGGGCGCCCGGGGCGAGACGCCGGCGTCGCTGGAGGCGCGGCACCTGGCCGCGAACCTGAACGGGCTGGGGTACCACTTCCTCGTGGGCGACGGCTCGCGGATGCGCGAGGGCGAGATCCACGTGGGGTACCGGTGGCTGCGGCAGGAGCCGGGGGCGCACGTGGCGGGCCCGGACGCGCAGGCGTGGAACCAGGCCTCGATCGGGATCTGCCTGATGGGGGACGGGGACCGGCAGGCGTTCGGGCACGAGCAGATGCGGCGGCTGGCGCAGCTGGTGGTGACGCTGGCGCGGGAGCTGGACATCCCGCCGGATCGGGTGGTGCTGCACCGCGACCTCGTCGGGGTCTCGAGCCCGGGGCGTCTGTTCCCGGAAGCCGAGTTCCGGCGGGAAGTTGCGCGCCTGCTGGCCAACGGGTGAGAAAATCGCGCCCCGGCGGTCGAAGGCCGCGATGGAAGCGGAACCTCCACGCCCCCCAAGGACGAACAGATCGGCTACGATGCCCGCCCGTGAGAGCGGGGGGTGGCCGTGATTGTCCCGCGGCGCACCTCTCCCCTGCGTGGGGTGGGGAGGGCCAGTCGCCATGCCTGCCGTGCCGAGCATGATCCGGAGTGAAGCCGCGTCCATGACGAATGAGCCCGCCGAGCTCAAGAAGGGCGACACCATCGAAGGGTTCCGGGTGATGGGAACCCTGGGGCGCGGGGCGGCGTCGATCATCTATCTGGCGCAGGACACGCGGACGAAGCAGATCCGGGCGCTCAAGCACGTGCAGCGGAACGACCCGAAGCAGCAGCGTTTCCTGGATCAGGCGATCCAGGAGGCGGAGGTGGCGCGGGAGCTGGACCACGAGGCGTTCCGGAAGATCTACCGGGTGATCAAGAAGGGCCCGCTGCTCCGGGTGCGCGAGGTGTACCTCGTGATGGAGCTGGTGGACGGCTCGACGATGGAGTCGCACCCGCCGAACACGTTCGAGGACGCGGTGCAGGCGTTCCGCCAGGTGGCCGATGGCCTGGCGCACATGCACTCGCGGGGGTACGTCCACGCGGACATGAAGCCCAACAACGTGGTGATCACGGCCGACGGGCGGGCGAAGATCATCGACCTCGGGCAGTCGTGCAAGATCGGGACGGTGAAGCCTCGGATCCAGGGGACGCCGGACTACATCGCGCCCGAGCAGGTGCACCGGCGGGAGATCACGCCGAAGACGGACATCTACAACCTCGGGGCGACGATGTACTGGGTGCTGACGCGCCGGCACATCCCGACGGCCCTGCCGAAGGACAACAGCTCGCTGCTCGGCTCGCTGGACGACTCGCGGATCGAGCGTCCGAAGCCGGCGAAGGAGCTGAACCCGCGGATCATCGACAAGCTCGACGAGCTGATCATGCAGTGCGTCGAGGTGGCGCCGGAGAAGCGCCCGCCGGACATGCGGTGGGTGGCCGACCGCCTGGGGCTCTGCCTCGGGCTGATCCAGGCGCGGCGGAAGGGCCCGAGCGGGACGCTGGACCCGGACGGCTCCGGGGCGCCGGTGGCGAAGTAACCGGCGGCGGGCGCCCGGGCGTTTCCGGGGGCCGGGCGGCCCGGGATCGGGCGGGGGCGTCGCGGGAGGGTCCGCGTCGCTGGCCGTTCGCGAGCGGCCCGCTGCTCTGCGGGCGTCGGCCGGAGGCATCGAGTTCCGGCGTCTTCTCCGCCCGGGGCGGGAGAGGCCGTCGCCGCTGGAGGGGTGAATCGCCGGACGACGAGAGCATGGCCCCGGACGACGCCCATGCCGGTGACCCGCTGCGGGATCTGGATCTGCGCGATCCGGACGCCGTGGTGGACGCGCTGCGCCGCGGGGCGGAGGCGAACCGCTCGGCCGCGTGCCGGCGGGGGTCGATCGACGCCGTCGAGGCGCCCGGGCGGCTGATCGCGACGGGGGACCTGCACGACAACCCGCTGCACCTGGCGCGGGTGGTGCGGGCGGCGGGGCTCGACGGGCAGGCGCCGCCGGAGCGGCGGGCGCACCTGACGCTGCACGAGCTGATCCACTCGGACAACCTGATGAACGGGATGGACTTCAGCCACCGGGCGCTGGCGCGGGTGGCGGCGCTGAAGGCCGCGCACCCGGAGTTCGTGCACACGCTGCTGGCGAACCACGAGCTGGCGCAGGTGGCGGGGATGGGGATCGTGAAGAACGGGGTGCGGGTGGTGGAGGCGTTCAACGAGGGGCTGGAGTACGCGTTCGGGGAGGACGCGCCGCGGGTGGACGGGGCGATCCGTGAGTTCGTGATGTCGATGCCGCTGGCGCTGCGGTGCCGGACGCCGCGCGGGGACATCCTGTGCGCGCACTCGATCCCGGGCACGGCGGTGATGGGGCGGTTCGACCCGTCGGTGCTGAACCGGGAGCTGGCCGAAGCGGACTACGAGCCGCGGACGGGGGCGGCGCACCTGATGGTCTGGGGCCGGCACTACGACGCGGAGCAGGTGGAGGACCTGGTCGAACGGTGGGGGGTGAACCTGTTCATCCTGGGTCACGAGCACGCGGAGAACGGGGTGGAGTTCCGCCCGCCGAACGTGCTGGTGCTGAACAGCGACCACGAGCGGGGCGTGTACCTGCCGATCGACCTGAGCGACCCGCCGCGGGCGGAGGAGGGGGTCGGGATGGTGGTGCCGTTGCGGCGCGGATAACCGTCGGACTGCGGCTGCCGGAAGCGCGATTCTCGCACATTCCGCACTTCTTGCGGCCTCAAATCTCGGTCATCACCGTGCCGGATTCTGGTAGCGAAGCCGTCGGCTGCTGCGGTTTGAGCGGTCGGCGGCCTTGATTGGCGATCGTCACTCGCCCGAGATGCTGATCACGGGCTCGCCGTTCCTGAGGACCGACTGCATCGCAACGGCCTTCCATTCGCAGTAGCCCGTGGTAGCAGCGCCGGATTGGCGGCATTCTGTCCCGTACTCATCGCAGTCCCAATCGGTACACGTCCGCGTGACGGTGCCGCCGCGGCCGCCACACCGGCACTTGCCGCCCGCCACCACGCTGCCGGACGTGTCCATCGATATGCGCAGGTCGGGAAATCCGGGCTCGCTCCAGCCGATGACCAGTAGGCCTTCTTCATCGAAGTCCAGGAACCCTGTGCTGGCAGGGATGCCTGACTGCGCATCGAAGGCGGCCGCGAACTCCGGACGTCCGTCCGCAGCTGCAAATGTCGCGCTGTCGCCGATGACGCTCCCCTCCCTCTCGATCACGACGCTGTCGCTGGTTGTGTCCCAGGAGATCGTGAGGAGCTAATCGTTCACGACGACTTCGTACAGGAGGAAGTCCGCCCGGGCGTCCAGCAGTGACCAGACATCCACTTCTGGATCCGCCTCCCCGAACCGCACCCAGTACTGCTGGAGCGGGGAGAGCTGCTGTGCGATTAGTCGCTCCGAGAGCAGGCATGCCATGAAGACGGCGAGAACTCGTGCTGCACGCATCATTGGCGGCTCCTTTGGCTGTTCGCCGTGTTGTGTTCTGGGGCTGGTTGTGCCGTTGAAGGCGAGGCGTGGGCGTCGTCGTCCGCGGGCTCCGTCGGCGTCGCCGTTCCGGAGACGGCGGGCCAGTCGCTCGGATTGGCGGTGATGCGATAGGTGCGGTCTCTCGGGACGTCGACCTGGCCCTGGTGCTGGACCGTGTTCCATCGCAGCAGCCTCCCGTCCGCCGCGGAGAAGTAGTAGGTTTGGCTGGCGGCGTGCTCGTCGCCGTGGTCGTCGACGTACAGGATGATTCTCTGGCGTACGACCGCCGCCCGTGTTCCGTCGACCCATTCCCACGACAGGTCGCCGTCGGCGATGGCGTTCGTCCAGAGTTGGAGCTTGTGGGAATCTGGGTGTGTCCAGCTGATGAAGTTGGATCCTATGATGCAGGTGATGTCGTTCGATACCAATGAACACTTTTCGACCGCCGGAAATGTTGTTCCGGCGTCGTACGTGATTTCGACGTTCCGGTACGTCCAGCCGTTGGGCAGGGAGAGTTCGGGAACCCGCTCCCGGATCCGGCCGTCGGAGTAGGTCGCGGTTCCGAGAAACTTATTGTCGGCGTAGATTTCCGTGTGGAGCGTCCGGTCTGACATCCAACTCACGCCGCGGACGATCGGGTCGTTCGCGTGCTGGACCTCGACTTCGACCTTGAGGCTGTCGCAGCTGTTTATAAAGCTCTCCACTTTCCTGGCCAGTTCCGTGCGGTCCGGCGTGTCGCCGACGAGAGAGGGTGCCTCTAGCACGCTAGTTCCTCCAACGTGTGGTGCAAGCGAAGCCAGCAGTGCGAGGGTGCTGAGTGCAATGTGGTGCATGTTGACCATGCTAATGTATGGGCGATGACGGACCGGAGCCGAATCTTGTTTTCAGGCAGAACCGATGCCCCTCTTGTGGGGGCGGGGGGAGGGGTTCGGGGGCTCTCGTGGTGGAGACGGAGAGCCGTCCTCCAGCGTGCCGCGGCGGGGCTTTGCCGTGCGGAAGGTCGCGGCCGAATCGTCGCTCGCTCGACGTTCGGCATGGCCGTCCGCTCGGACAGCGATGGGACGCTGCGGGCGTCGGGGGCTCGCGGCGAGGCCGCGGGATGGGGTGTGCGCGCGGGTGCCGTTGGACGTCCGGCATGGCTTGCCGCTCGAGGGCGGCTTGGGCGGAGCGGGGCGGGAAGCTCGCGGCGAGGCCGGCCGCGGTTGACGGGGGGAGGTGGGGCGGGCTAGGGTGGGGCGTACTGCATCAAGAGTCCCGGGAAGCCTTTGTCCCGGGCGGCAACCGAGCGGGTTTCTGAACCCCCGCCGCGGTGCCGAGGCCAGCCCAGGCGTGGGCACGATGCGGACGGGAGCTGCTTCCAACGGAAGGGCGACCCGTCAAAACCAGCGGCCGAACCGGCCGCGCGGCGAACGTCGCCGCACTCCACGCCGCCTCTGTCCGCCTTGATGCCGCGACACGGAGTCAGCGGCATGTCGACGAACATCAGCAGCGTTTCCCGCCCCGAGTTCGGCCCCGAGGCCTTCGATCCGGCGTTCTGCGATCCGGAACTGCTCTGTCCCCGCGCCGCCACCGGCGACGGCGACGGGCAGCCGCTCGTGACGCCGATCGTGCAGAGCACGACGTTCTGCCGCGACGGCGTGGGGAGCGAGGCCGAGCACCAGTACTCGCGGGTCTCGAACCCGACGGTGTCGGCGCTGGAGGCGGTGCTCGGGCGGCTGGAGGACGCGCCCCCGGCCGCGTGCTTCTCGACGGGCCTGGCGGCGGAGGCGGCGCTGTTCCTGAGCGTGCTGCGGGCGGGGGACCACGTCGTCTGCGGGCGGGGCGTGTACGGGGGAACGACGCGGCTGCTGGAGCGGGTGCTCGCGGACCTGGGCGTCTCGTCGGCGTTCGTGGATGCGCGGTCGCCGGCGGAGGTCGAGGCGGCGGTGCGCCCGAGCACGAAGCTGATCTTCATCGAGACGCCGTCGAACCCGACGCTGGACCTGACGGACATCGCGGCGGTGTCGGAGATCGCGCGGGCGGCCGGGGCGCTGCTGGCGGTGGACAACACGTTCCTGACGCCGGTGCTGCAGCGCCCGCTGGACCTGGGCGCGGACGTCTCGGTGTACTCGACGACGAAGTTCATCGAGGGGCACTCGGTGGCGCTCGGCGGGGCGCTGGTGGCCAAGGACGAGAAGCTGCTGGAGCGGATCCGGTTCCTGCGCAAGTGCACGGGCGCGATCCAGACGCCGTTCAACGCGTGGCTGACGCTGCAGGGCGTGCGGACGCTGGCGCTGCGGATCCGGCGGCAGTCGGAGTCCGCGGCCGAGATCGCGGCCCGGCTGGCGGGCGTGCCGGGCGTGGAGCGGGTGCGGCACCCGTCGCTGTTCGAGGGGGCCGAGGGGCGGCTGGCGGCGCGGCAGCACCTGGCGCTCGGGGGCGACCGGCTGCACGGGGCGGTGGTGGCGTTCGAGGTGGCGGGCGGCCTGGAGGGGGCGCGGGAGGTGACGCGGCGTCTGCGGCTCTGCCGCGTGGTGGAGCACGTGGGGAGCGTGGAGACGCTGGTGACGCACCCGGCGAGCATGACGCACGCGGACGTGTCGCG
>CAYMFP010000079.1:0-10965 GCA_964389385.1 uncultured Phycisphaeraceae bacterium
AGTTCGCGAGGGCGGCCTCGACCTCCGCCTGGACCTCGGGATCGAGTTCGGCCAGGTCCTCGAGCTCCTGCTGGGCCTCGTCCTCCTCGACGTCGCGGAGGCGCTGCTCCTCGGCCTCCTCGACGTCCTTCGCGAGCTTGGCCTGCTCCTCGCGGGTCATCTTGGCCATCAGGGCCTTGATCTTGTCGCGGTCGGGGGCGAGGACGATGGAGGTCTGCCGCCCGACCCAGCGGGGCGTCTGCTCGACCTTGGAGATGTCGCCGAGGTCGATGCAGATGTTGCGGAGGCGCTCGATGCCGAGTTCCTTGTGCATCATCTCGCGCCCGCGGAACCGCTGGGTGAGCTGCACCTTGTGCCCGGCCATGAGGAACTTGCGCGCCTGGTCGACGCGGATCTTCACGTCGTGCGGATCGATCTTCACCGACCGCCCGAGGCGGATCTCCTTCATCTCCTGCTGCCGAGCGTTCGCCCGCGACTTCTGCTGCTTCTTGGACTGCTCGTACTTGTGCTTGCCGTAGTCCATGATCTTGCAGACCGGCGGGCGCACGTCCGGCTGGATCTCGACGAGGTCGAGGCCCTGCTCGGCGGCCATGCGCCGGGCCTCGTCCGTGTCGATCACCCCGATCTGCTCGTTGTGCGGCCCGATCACGCGGACCGGGCTGATCCGGATCATGTGGTTCATCCGGACGCGCTGGATCGGACCCATCGGCCTCATGAAGCGTCTGCGAGCGATGACGGTTCTCCTTCTGCTGGGCCGCACTCCGGCGGCACGGACTCAGGCCGCCGCGCGGCGGCTTCGGACGACGCGGACACCCCCCGGGGCCCGATTCGCGGGGCGGGGGCACGGTGTTTCAGCGAATTGGCGGGCTTCCCCGGACCTCATGACCATCGCCGAGGCGCGGTGCGACCGACGGGTCGTTCGAGCGCTTCGGCTGTCGGCGGGCAACGCTCGTTCACGCGGTCGCGGTCCGGAGGGAAAGCACCCGGCGGCGACACGCCCCGGGCGAGCGCAAAGGCTACCACCCGGCATCGCCGGAAACAAGACGCGTGCGCCCGATCCGATTCCCGCTCCACCCCCCACCCTCAATCCCGCTTCCCGCCGGACCAGTACCCGGCCGCCGGGGCACGGGTTCGCCGCCCGGATCAGACCACCGCCTGATAGACGTGCGCTCCGAGGCTCAGCAGGAGCACCGCCACGAGTACCCAGGTCAGGGGGTGACGGAGGGTGACGGCCAGAGGATCGGTGGACGGCGGCGCGGCGCGGATCGCCTCGGCCGGGGCGGCCTGGGCCTCGGCCTCGGCGATCGACTGGAGTTCCGTCGGATCGAAGGTGTCCTTGTGCGCGATGGGCGGGGGCTCCCCGCGCTGCAGCGCCCGGAGGTCGGTGAGCAGGTCCCGGCAGTTCTGGTACCGGTGCTCGGGACGCTTGGCCATCATCATCTCGATGACCTCGCTGATCCCCGCGCTGAGCTTCGGGTTGACGTGGTCCGGGGGCACCGGGCGGCTCTTGAGGTGCTTGTGCATCACGGCCGAGGGGTTCTTCCCCTCGAACGGGACGTTCCCGGTGACCATGTGGTACAGGGTGGCGCCGAGGGAGTAGATGTCGGCGGGGGGGCCGATGGTGGTCTCCCCGCGGATCTGCTCGGGGCTGATGTAGTAGGGCGTGCCGAAGGCCTTGCCGGCCTCCGCCTCGGCCGCCTCCTTGTCGGAGATGGCCCGGGCGAGGCCCATGTCGGCCAGCTTGACCACCTCCTCCTTGGTGATCATGACGTTCTTCGGCTTGACGTCGCGGTGGATCAGCCCGCGGTCGTGGGCGTGGAGGAGGGCCTCGGCGACCTGGATCGCGACGTTGATCGCCTCGGCCTCGGAATACCGCTTGTGGCGGGCGATGTCGTCGTAGACCGTCCGGCCCTCGACGTACTCCATCACGAAGTAGTGGTACTCGCCGGCCTTGCCGACGTCGAAGGCCTGGACGATGTTCGGATGGTTGAGCTGGGCCGCGGCGCGCCCTTCCGCGTAGAACCGCTCGATGAACTGCGGGTTCTGGCTGTAGCGCCGGGGGAGGATCTTGATGGCGACGGTGCGGTCGAGGCTGAGCTGCTTGGCCTTGAAGACCGTGGCCATCGCCCCCGCCCCGAGCTTGCCGAGGATCTTGTAGCCCGGGATCGCCTGCCCGCTGCGCTCGGCCTCGATGATCTGGCGGAGGCGGGCGATCTGGCGGCGGGTGACGAACTCGTGGTTGACCAGCAGCTCGGCGAGCGACTTCTCGGACCTGTCCCCGCCCCCGTTGCCGCGGTCCTCGCCGAGCCCTCCGGCCCGGGAGAGCTGCAGGCAGTGGCGGACCTCCTCCTCCGTCGCGAGCCCCTGCTCCACGACGAGGCGCCCGACCAGCGTGTCGAGGTTGGTGCCGCCCTTGGTCAGTTCCTGGAGACGGGCCTCGGCCTCGCGGACGTCCGGCGGGGGACCCTCGGCGAGGGGAGCGGTGTCCTCGGGGCGCCCCGCCGGCGCGGCGCGCGAATCGCCCGCCTCGTCGACGGGCCGGAGGTTTCCGGCTTCTCGCTGGTCCTGATCGCTCATGCCTGGCTGGATCCGACGCTCCGAGCAGCGTCGGGGCTCTCCGAGTGAAGGTGTATGGTACGCCCACCCCTATCGGGGCGACCCTGGCGTCACCTTTTCCCCCTCCCTACGTCGCACCACCGCTCCGGGGTTTCCCGGACCCGCCCGGGAGGCCCGTATACTCGCCGCCCCATGCTCGTCACGGAAGCCCGCCCGCGCAATCTGCGTTGGTTCCACGCCGGGCCTCTGCTCTACGGGGACTGGGGGACGAGCCGGCTCTACGTTCTCGGGCTCGCGTTCTTCTTCACGGCGCACGCGTCGATCGTCTACCTCGCCCTGATCGGGGTGCTGATGATCGCCGTCTCGTGGGCGTACACGGTCGTCTGCCGGTGCTTCCCGGACGGCGGCGGCGTCTACACGGCCGCGCGGCGGCTGCACCCGGTGCTCTCCGTCGTCGGCGCGACGCTGCTGCTGTGCGGGTACATCATCACGGCGGCGATCTCGGCGGTGGAGGCGGCGCATTACGTCGGCGTCCCCGAGGAATGGACGTTCGGCTTCTCGGGCGTCGTGATCGTGCTCCTGGGGATGGTGAACTACTTCGGGGCGCGTTCGGCGGGACGCCTGGCCCTCGTCATCGCGTTCGCGGCCCTGGCCGTTTCGGGGGTCCTGGCGATCGGGGTGGTCTTTCTGACGCCGTTCTTCTGGAACGGCGTGCGGGAGATCACGCTCGCCGGCCTGTTCGACGACCCCTGGGAGGCGTGGGTCAACTTCACGTCGATCTGCCTGGCCCTCGCCGGCGTCGAGGCCGTGGCGAACATGACGGGGCTGATGCGCCCCCCGGTGGCGCGCACGAGCAGGCGGACGATCTGGCCCGTCTCCGCCGAGGTCGTGGGCCTGAACGTCGTGTTCGGGATCGCGCTGACGGGTCTGGCGATCACCACCGTCGGCGGGCGGGCGATGGTGGACATCAAGACGCCCGACGCGGACCGCCAGGCGGCGGCGCAGGCGGCGTTCCTCGAGAAGCTCCCGGAGGACCTCCGGGCGGAGGCCGGGACGGGCGAGGGGATCCGGCTGGGGGCGGAGGCGCTGGCGGGGCTGCCGCCGGCGCTGGCGGCCGAGTACGAGTCCCTCCGGCGCTACGGGCGGGAGGTCGACGAGTACAAGAACGCGGCGATGAAGGTGATCGCGCGCGACGCGGCGACGCACGTCACGGGGAACGCGACGGCCGGGCTGGTCTTCGGCAAGGCCGCGGGCGTGACCTTCGGGCTGCTGCTGCTGAGCGCGACGAACACGGTGATCATGGCGATGGTCTCGGTGCTCTTCGCGATGGCCCAGGACCGGGAGCTGCCTCGCCCGCTGACGCGGCTGAACTACTCCGGCGTGCCGTGGGTGGGGCTGATCGTGGCGGTGCTGGCGCCGATCGCGGTGCTGGCGCTGGAGCGCGACGTCGCCCGGCTGGCGGAGCTGTACGTGATCGGCGTCTGCGGGGCGATCACGACGAACATCCTCTGCTGCGCGGTCAACCGCTCGCTGGACATCTCCCGCGGCGAGCGGGCGGGGATGTGGGGGCTCGGGCTCTTCCTGCTGGCGATCACGCTGACGATCGCCGGGACGAAGGCGAACGCCGCCCTCTTCGCCGGCGGGGTGGTCGGCCTGGCGCTCGCGACGCGCGGCGGGCTGCGGCTCGCGGCGCGGGGCCGCCCGGAGCCGCTCGCCGAGCCCGCGTACGGGTGGCTGGCGGAGGTCCGGCGGACCGAGGTCGTCGCCGACCCGAAGAAGCCGCGCATCATGCTCGCCGCCCGCGGGCGCCACCAGGCGGAGTTCGCCGTCGACCTCGCCCGCCGCCGCGGCGCGACGCTCTTCGTCATCTTCGTCCGCCCGCTCCGCGTGATCGACTTCCGCCCGGGCTCCGTCCCGGACGTGACGCAGGACCGGGACGCGCAGGAGGCCCTCGGCACGGCCGTGCTGATCGCCAAGGCCAACGCGGTGCCGGTGGTGCCGATCTACGTCGCGGCGACCGAGATCGCGCCCGAGATCCTGGACTACACCGTCACGTACGGGTGCGACACCCTGATCATGGGCAAGAGCCGCCGCTCGCCGCTGCGCCGCCGGCTGGAGGGAGACGTCGTCACACAGGTGGCCGAGCACCTGCCCGACGAGGTCGCGCTGATCACCCGCTCGGCCGACACGCCGCACGCCTCGCGGAACCTGGTCATCCCCACACCTACGACGGGCCGCACGGAGCCGGGGGAGGACCCGACCGCGGCCGTCGCGGCGGAAGCGGTGCGGCAGGCGACGCCGGAACCCGCCCCGGCCGCCGACCACTCCGCCGGCGAATGACCCCCCCCACCTCTCACCTCTCCCTCCGCCACCCGCCCCGCCACCCAGGGCGCAGCATGTCCGCGGCCCGAGCGTCCGCCGCGAACCACGGCGCGGCCGGGCCCATACCCTCTGCGTGATGACGCAGACCTCGGGTGATTTCTTCGAGAACGCCGCCGCCGCGGCCGGCGACGCCCTGCTCTCCGGGCTCACCGGTCCCCAGGCGGAGGCGGTGCGGCACACCGAGGGCCCGCTGCTCGTGCTGGCGGCGGCGGGGTCGGGCAAGACGCGCGTCATCACGCGGCGGATCGCGTACCTCGTGCGGGCGTGCGGCATCCCGCCCTGGCAGATCCTGGCGCTGACGTTCACGAACAAGGCCGCGGCGGAGATGCGCGAGCGCGTGCACCACCTGCTCCTCGGCCCGGGGGCGGGGGGTGGGGCGGGGGGGGGGGCGGGGCAGGACCCGCGGACGAGCCGCCTGACGCGCGGGCTGACGGTGACGACGTTCCACTCGCTGTGCGCGCGCCTGCTGCGCCGCTACGCGGACGCGGCGCAGCTCCCGGGGCTCAAGCCGGACTACACGATCTACGACACGGCCGACCAGAACGCGCTGATGAAACGGACGCTCGAGGGCCTCGGGCTGAGCACGACGAACTGGCCGCCCCGGCAGATCCTGAGCGCGATCTCGAACGCGAAGAACGACCTCCTGGACGCGGAGGCGTTCGAGAAGAACGCGGGCGACTTCTACTCCAAGCAGCTCGCGCGGATCTACACGAGCTACACGAAGGCGATGCGGGCCGCCGGGGCGATCGACTTCGACGACCTGCTGCTGCTGACCGCCCGGATGCTGCGGGAGCGCCCGGAGATCCGGGCCGAGTGCCACGATCGCTGGCAGTACCTGCTCATCGACGAGTACCAGGACACGAACCGGGCGCAGTTCGAGATCGCCCGCCTGCTCGCCGACCCGCCGCCGACGGAGGGCGCCGCTCGCCCCGCGCCGAACGTCTGCGTGGTGGGCGACCCAGACCAATCCATCTACGGGTGGCGCGGGGCCGACATCACGAACATCCTCGAGTTCGAGGAGCACTACCCCACCTGCCGCACGATCACCCTCGGCGAGAACTTCCGCTCGACCGCCCCGATCCTCGCGATCGCCGACGGGCTCATCAAGCGGAACAAGCGGCGCAAGGACAAGCCGCTGTTCACCAGCCGCCCGGGCGGGGAGCCGGCGCAGGTCGTGATCTGCCGCGACGAGCGGCACGAGGCCCAGCTCGTGGCCGACTGGCTGCGGGCGCAGCACGACGGCACGTTCGACGACGATCCGGCCGGCCCCGACGCGCCGGCCGGCGAGGGCGACGCGGGCGGCCGCCTCGCGTGGAAGGACATGGCCGTCTTCTACCGCACCAACGCCCTCTCCCGCGTCGTCGAGGACGCGCTGCGGCAGGAGGGCATCCCGTACGTCATCGCCCGCGGCACCGCGTTCTACCAGCGCGAGGAGGTCAAGAACGCGCTGGCGTACCTCCGCGTCGTCGCCAACCCCGCCGACGACGTCTCGCTGGCGCGCATCCTGAACGTGCCGACGCGCGGCATCGGGAAGACGACGCAGACGGCCGTGGAGCAGTTCGCCCGCGCCCGGGGCGTGCCGCTGATGGAGGCGGTGCGGGCCGGGGCGGCGGGACAAGTCCCGGACGTCACCGACCGCGCCCGCCCCGCCCTGCAGCGGTTCGTGGAGATGGTCGACGGCTTCACCGGGCGCGGGGCGTTCATGGGCTCGGAGATCTCCGGCTCGCTGGCCGAACTCGTCGAACGCGTCGTCAAGGACTCCGGGCTCGAGGCGCACTACAGGAAGCTGGCCGAGAAGACCGGGACCGACGCGGACGAGGACCGCCTCGCCAACCTCGACGAACTCATCTCCTCGGCCCGCGAGTTCGAGGAGGAGTACGATCCCACCGCCGACCCGGTGGTCTTCCCGCAGGCGCGGCCCGCGGGCGACGCCCCGCCCGCGGACGCCGCGGCGGGCGAGGCCGCCCCCGCGTTCGATGACGACGATCCGTTCGGCGCCCTCGACCTCGCCCTCGAGCAGCGGGACGAGGACGCGGCCCTCGGCGCGCCCCCGCCGCCCGACCCCTTCGCGGACGCGGGCGTCCCCCCGCTGCTCGCCATGCTCCGCGGGTACCTCGAGTCCGTCAGCCTCGTCGCCGACGCCGACACCGTCGATCCCGAGCAGGGCGCCGTCACGCTCATGACGCTGCACGCGGCCAAGGGCCTGGAGTTCGGGGCCGTCGCGATGATCGGGCTGGAAGAGGGCGTGCTGCCGCACTCGCGCGCGTTCGAGTCCGAGGCCGAGCTGGAGGAGGAACGCCGCCTCGCCTTCGTCGGCATCACGCGGGCGATGCGCCGGCTGCACATCACGAGCGCCAAGTACCGCACCCACCGCGGCATGGCCGACCGGCAGGTCCCCTCGCGGTTCCTCGAAGAACTCGACCGCGACCACTGCGCCTTCAGCGACCAGTCCGAGGACGACCCGTTCAACGACTACGGCTCGCACGACCCGTACGACCAGGGCGTCGGCGCCACGCCGTGGGACGACGACTTCGGCGGCTCCAGGCCCGGCAGACAGGACGACCTCGCCGCGAAGCTCGAGGCGGCGCGGGCCAAACGGCTGGCGATGGATTCGGCCGCGGCCGGCGCCGCGGCGCGGCAGTTCCCCCCCGGCTGCCGCGTGCGGCACCCGCAGTTCGGCGAGGGCCGCGTGCTCTCCGTCTCCGGCGGGCTGCACGCCCGGGCCGAGGTGGAGTTCAAGGGGATCGGGAAGAAGACGCTCGTGCTCGAGTACGCCCGCCTGAAGCGCCTCTGACCGACGCCCCGCGGGATCGCGGCTCGGCTGCGGGCCGCCCGCCCATTGGTTTCCCAAGCTGCCCGAAACGGCCGGCCCTCTCCGGGCGAAGCGTGCCGGGACAGGACGCCTCTCCGTGGGAGACCACCATGTCCGACGTCCCTCCGCCCGCCCCTCCCGCCGCCACCTCCACCACCCCCGTCGCGACCGGCGGACCGACCAACGGGCTCGCCATCGCGACGCTCGTGCTCGGCATCCTCGCGATCGTGGGCACGTGCGCCTCGGGCGGCGGCATCGTCTTCGCCATCGCCGGGCTCATCACCGGCTACATGGGCAAGAACCGCCCCGGGCAGCAGGACCTCAACAAGTGGGGCCTGATCCTGAGCTGGGTCGCTCTGATCCTCAACCTCATCGCGATCATCCTGGCCCTCGTGTTCGGGATCGCGGCGATCGGAGCGGGCATCGCCGCCGGGGCGAGCGGCGGCGCCGACGCGGGGCCGTGAGCCCGCGGCCCGGCGCTACAGCCCGAATCGGCGCAGGGGGACCGTGCCCGGCATCCCGACCGGCGCCGCGCCGCCGGCGCGCAGCGCGGCGATGACGCGCCGCATCGTCTCGCCCGGCGGGGCGGTGAAGACCAGCGGCTCGCCCGTGATCGGGTGCTCGAAGGCGAGCAGCCCGGCGTGCAGCATGTAGGTGCTCGCCTCGCCTCCCCCGTGCTCGGGCGGGATCGCGAACGGGCGCCCGCCGTACAGATCGTCGCCGACGATCGGGTAGCCGAGGTGCGCCAGGTGCACGCGGATCTGGTGCGTCCGCCCGGTCTTGAGCTCCAGCTCGACGAGCGTGTAGGGAGCCCCGAGCGCACGCTCGGGAGCGACCTCCCGAGGCGCCGGAGCCTCGACGCCCCAGCCCGGAACCACACGCGGCGTCCCCTCCGCGCCCGCGGCCGGGCCTTCCCCCTCGCTCGCGCGGGACGTTCCCAGCTCGTAGCGCTCGCGCACCCGGCAGATCGTCACGCTCGGCTTGCCGAGCTCGTCGTGCCGCACGACCTGCTTCTCCCGGTACCCCTTCTCGCGCGAGGGGTGCGGGCCCAGCGGCAGGTCGATCACCTGCGCGTCCGGCTCGACGCGCCCCTCGACCACCGCGAGGTACCGCTTGTCGACCGTCCGCGTCTCCCACTGCCGCGCGAGGCGCCAGTGGGCCTCGTCGGTCTTGGCGAAGACGATCACGCCCGTCGTGTGCCGGTCGAGGCGGTGCACCACGCCGGGGCGGGCGAACTCCTCGCCGACGGTGCTCAGCTCCCCGCCCGTCTCCGAGCGGTGCCGGAAGTGCCACGCCAGCGCGTTGACCATCGTCCCCGAGTTCTCGCTCCGCGCGGGGTGGACGATGATGTCCGCCTGCTTGTTGAGGACGATGAGGTGCCGGTCCTCGAAGAGCACCTCGAGCGGGATCTCCTCGGGCTCGATCTTCCCGGTCCGCGGCGGCGGCACCACCACCCGCACCACGTCGTTCAGACGCAGCTTCTGGGAGGCCTTCGCCGGTCTGGCGTTGACCTCCACCCCGCCCTCGTCGATCAGGCGCTGGAGCTGCGCCCGGCTCATGAACGCGATCCGCGTCGTCAGGTACTTGTCCAGCCGCGTCTGCAGGTCGCGCTGGAGCGTGAACGTGACGGTGCGCAGCTCCGGGTCGTCCTGACCGTCGGCGCCCGAGCCGAGCGAGGCCTCGTACGCCGCGCGGATCGCCTCCGGGTCCACTTTTCCACCCGGCAGCACCAGCGGACGGTCGGCGAAGCTCGCCTCGACGCGGTCGTCCCCCCCGCCCCCGGAGTCGGCCACCGGCTTGCTCGCGCTCATGTCCCCGGCTGCTCGCCCGCGTCGGCGTCGCCCGCCGGCCCGTCGCTCGGCTCCCCGGCCCCTTCCCCGGCGGGCGCGGCATCCGCGGGCGCCTCAGGCACTTCGCCGGGCAGGATGAAATCGCTCAGGTCCAGGATCTCCCCGTCCGCGCCGGGCATCGCCGGCGGCTGCGGGAGCGGCGGCAGGTCGGCCTCCGAGAGCAGCGACGGCCGCAGATCGAGGCCATCCAGATCCTCGATCCGCTGGCGGGCCGCCTCCGCGAGTTCCGCGAAACCGAACCGCTCGGCCACCTCGGCGGCGGACTCGTACGCGGACCGCGCGGCGTCGGGGTCCTGCCGCGACTCCGCCACGGCCGCGAGGCCGAAGTACGCCCCCACGCGCTGCGTCGCCGCGCCGACCGTCTTCGGTGCTTCTTCGAGCGCCTGCCGGTACAGCCGCTCGGCGAAGGTCAGGTACTCGTCGCGCTCCTCGGGTGTCAGCAGCGCATCCTCGGAGGGATTCGCGGGGTTCTGCGTCTCCGCATCCCACCGGATCCCGGCCCGGGCCCCCGTAAGGAAAACGTCCGCGGCCGTGAGCTTCGCCATCGTCGCCACGCCGGCGACGCCCCTGTACTCCTCGGCGATCCGCTGGAGGACCGTCGGGTTCGGCGTGGGGCCCTGGAGCTGCCCGTTCAACGCCGCGAACGCCTCGGCCCGCTGGGCAAGCTTGCGGTTCTGCCACCACGCCCGCCCGTTGTAGAGCGCGAACGCGATCGCGAGCAGCAGCAGCGCGTAGACGCCCCACCGCTTCAGGAAGTCCAGGAAGTCCTGGTTGATCCGGGCTTCATCGAGCCCCGCCCCCTCGCGGATCTGGGCCTGACGTTGATCGAGCCGGTCGTCCATCGCGCCTCCGAAGCCGCCGGTGCCTGCGGCGTCCCGCTCCCCGCGGGGGGGCATCGTAGGGGCTCCCCCCACCGCCCGCCCCGCCCCCTGGGGCGGGCAGCGTTCAGCCGACCACGCCCGCCCAGAACCGCCACGGCCTCGGGTCCCGCAACACCGCGTCCGGCACGAGCGTCCGCCGCACGGCCCGCGCCAGTTCTTCTCCCCCCCCCGCTCCATCCCCCGCTCCCGCCGCGACTTCCACGTCGGGGCCCGGCTCGCCCCCCCACGCGGCCGCCCCGAGATCCCGCCGCAGGCAGACCCGGAGCACCGCGGCCCCCGCCCGCACTACCACCCCATCCTCCGCCCGCGGCGGGGGCGTGCCCGGATCGCCGCACAGCAGCACGAGATCCGCCTCCCGCGCCACCGCCTCCAGGGCGCTCGCGACGGCCGCCCGCGCGATCGGCCCCCCCCCCGTGCCCCCCCCCCCCCCCCCCCCCCCCCGCGGGGGGGGGGGGCCCCCCCCCCCCCCCCGCCCGGGGCCAGG
>CAYMFP010000080.1:0-10959 GCA_964389385.1 uncultured Phycisphaeraceae bacterium
CGGAGCCTAGACACCCCCAGGAACATGGCTCCCTCCGAACCCTCGCCGTCGGCTCCCCGGCCGATCTCGCCGCCCTTCCGCACGACGAGATCGTCGACCTCCCCGACCGCGTCCTCCTCCCCGGGCTCGTCAACGCCCACGCCCATCTCGACCTCACCCACATCGGGCCCCGCCCCTACGACCCGGCCGACGGCTTCGTCACCTGGGTCGACATGGTCCGCAGAGAACGCCGCACCGACCTCGACGGCATCGCCGCCAGCGTCCGCCGCGGGATCGAACTCTCCCTCGCCGGCGGGACGGTCGCGGTGGGGGACATCGCCGGCGCCGCCCTCGGCCGTCCGACCCTGACCCCCTTCGAAACCCTCGCCGCCTCCCCTCTCGCGGGGGTCAGCTACCTCGAGTTCTTCGGCATCGCCCGCTCCCTCGACCGTGCCCGCGCCGCTCTCCGCGATCTCCTCGCCCTCCCCGATCTCTGGCATCCCGGCCCCCTCCGCCTCGGGCTCCAGCCCCACGCCCCGAACACCGTCGACCTCGACCTTTTCCTCGAGACCGCCCGCGCGGCCGCCGCCCGCGGCCTGCCCATCTCCACCCACCTCGCCGAAACCCCCGAGGAGGCCGAGTTCATCGCTCGGGCGGCGGGCCCTCAACGCAACTTCCTCGAACGCCTCGGGCTCTGGGATCCCGACACTCCCCCGACCGGCGTCGGTGTCGGGCGCCACCCGATCGAGCACCTCCTCCCGGCGCTGCGCACGGCTCCGTTCGTCGCCGCCCACGTCAACGACTGCCCCGACGCCGCCCTGCCCCTCCTCGCCGCGACGCCCACCTCCGTCGCCTACTGCCCGCACGCCTCCGACTACTTCGGGCACACCGCCGCCCGCGGGCGGCACCGCTACGCCGACATGCTCGCCGCCGGCATCAACGTGTGCCTCGGCACCGACTCCATCATCAACCTCCCCGCCGCGGTCGCTTCCGGCCCGAACGCCCGCATCAGCGTCCTCGACGCGATGCGTCGCCTCTACGCGCGCGACGCCGCCGACCCCGTCCTGCTGCTCGAGATGGGCACCGTGCGGGGCGCCCGCGCCCTCGGGCTCCGTGAGTCCGCCTTCCGCTTCGAGCCCGGCGCTCCGCTCGCCGGGCTGATCGCCGTCCGTGTCGACCCGTGGGTGGTGGATCGGGTCGGCCCGATCGCCGCCTGCTGCCTCGACGCCGACGATCCCCCGGAACTCCTGTCATTGTGCAAGAAATCCGCTTTGACAGGAGTTCCCGTAGAGGCGGTTTCCGCCGAGGGCGCGTAGGGTTGCATTCCGATTCACCGCACCGGTTCACCACCTGTTCGGTGGACGCCGCGCGGAAACCGGTCTCGCCGACGCCCCCGGCCGCGAACCGCGTCCGTTCCGGCGGGTTACGGTCCGGACGCCCGCCGGTGACCCCGGAGCGGCGGGCGAACCTCCACACCACCGGCGGCCCCGCCGCCCCAGCACCGCGAAGCCGATCCATCCATGAGCGCCAAGTGGCAGCGGTCGAAGAGGTGGGACGACGCGTTCTTCCCCGCGTGGGCCTGGCCGGCGAAGGCGACGCTGCGCGCCTTCAGCAGTATCTGGCTCGCCGTCGTCCTGCTCACGGGCGTCGCCCTCTACGGCACGCTCGCCAGCGTGCCCGTCGGCATGCTCGCGCTCGGGCTGACCTGGGCGTTCTACGCGTTGACGCTCGTGCTGGCGGTCGCCGCCCTCGCCGTGCCGGGGGCCTTCGTCGTCGACCTGGCGGCGCGCCGGCTCGGGCGGGCGCCGCGGTTCGTGCTGGACCTCGCCGCGGGCGTCGTGCTCGCCTTCGCGGGCTGGTGGCTCTGGCGCGTCTTCGCCTGGCCGGCGCTGGCGTACAACCCGGCGACGGGCGAGGGCGTCCGCTTCTTCCCCGCCTTCGTCGAGGCCTACCGCACGATCACCATCCGCCGCCTCCCCGGCTTCGAGATGACCGAGCTGGAGTTCTACTCCTGGTGGCCGATGCGCCTCCTGCTCCTGCTCTTCGTCGTCAACATGGTCGTCGCGACGGTGCGGCGCATCGAGTTCGGCTTCAAGTACATCGGCGTCCTCACCGTCCACGCCGGCATCGTCGTCATCGCCCTCGGCAGCGTGTACTACCAGGCCCTCAAGAAGGAGGGCGACACGCTCCTGATCGCCAAGCAGGCGCCGATGGGCGCCGTGCCCGACGGGCCCGGCCCCGCCCAGGGCGCGTTCTTCGACAACACCCACGTCGTCCTCTTCGTCGGGCAGCCGAACGGCTTCGCCGGCGCCACCCGCTGGGAGCAGCGCCCGCTCCGCCGCCTGCCCCGCTACAACGACTACGCCCTGGACGCCGGCGACCCCGAGGAGCCCACGCTCTGGGACCTCACCGACGCCCCGCCCCCGTGGGAGGGCCTCCCCGAGCGGCCGCTCGACCTCCGCGTCCCGCAGCCCCCGCCCGCCTCCGGCGTCGTCGATCCCGACATCCGCTTCCGCGTCACCGGCTACGCGAGCTACGCCGAGCCGCGCGAGGACTACATCCGCCGCGTGATCGCCGACGTCCCCTCCGGCGAGGCGCCGAACCCGCTGCGCACGGTCGAGATCTTCAGCCGCATCGGCGCCGCCGCCGGCGAGGCCGACCGCCCGGCGTTCCGCTACACACTCTTCCCCGCCGACCCGACGCACCGCATCTCCGACAACGGGCTCTTCGCGGTCGAGTACGCCGTCCGCATGGACCCGCGGCGCTGGGCCGCGCTCACCGAGCCGCTCCCCCCCGGCACGCTGCACGCCCTGGTGATCACCGTCCCCGGCGCCGGGCCGGACGGGGGCGACTTCCGCGAGGTGCGCCCCGTCCGCGCGGGCGACGCCTTCGCCGTCGGCGCGACCGGCTTCCGCATCGAGGTCGAGGACATCCTCCCCCGCCCCCCGCTCGAGATCATCACCGAGGGGTACCGCGGCGCGACCTCGTCGGTCGCCCTCCTGCACATCGACACCCCCGACGGGCGGCACGTCGAGCGCACCCTCTACCACCGCTTCCCCGAGATCGAGCAGGACATCGCCGGCGCCCACGAGGACGGCCGCCCCGTCCGCGCGGACGCCGACAAGTCGATGATCCGCGTCGACTTCGTCGACGCCTCGCAGCTGCAGATCTACTTCGACGAGCCCGGCGACGGCTCCACGCGCGTCGCCGTCCGCATGCCCGGCGGGCCCGTCCGCGTGATCGGGGGCGACGGCTTCGCCCTCCGCGACCGCCAGGGCCCGAACGGCCCGACGGCCGAGCCCGTCTCCCTCGCCGAGGCCGGCGACGACGCGCAGCTCACCTTCCGCGTCGCCGAACGATGGGAGCACGCCGAGCGCTTCGAGCGCCCCGCCCCCGTCCCCGAGGCCGAGCGCGAGAACGAGTTCGTCGGCACCCACGAGCGCGCCCTGGTCGCGGTCGAGGTCACCTCCGAGCGGCACCCCGGCTGGTCGCGCACGCTCTGGCTCCCGTTCACCAAGTACATGGGCGTGCTCGGCGAGGAGACGATCCGCCGGGTGCACCTGCCCGACGGGCGGCGCGTCGACGTGGCCTTCGGGCGTCGCCGGCACGTCTTCCCGGACTTCCAGCTCCAGCTCGTCGACTTCGAGATGATCGCCTACGACCACCGCGGCGCCCCGCGCGACTACCAGTCGGTCGTCCGCGTCACGCCGCGCCTGACGGTCGAGCAGGAGGTCGCCCTCTTCGGCGGGCGCGAGGTCGAAACCCCCTTCGAGCCCTACGAGCACGTCGTCAAGCTCAACGCCCCGCTCCGCGCCCCGCACCACTGGTCGGAGCGGCGATCCTGGTTCGCCAACGCGGCGCTGCGGATCTTCGGCGGGCTCAACCCGGGCCAGTTCAAGCTCAGCCAGGCCGGGTGGGACCAGCAGGGCTGGCAGCAGAGCCAGCAGCTCGCCGACCAGGGCCTGCTCCCCAAGCCCTACGCCCGGTTCACCATCCTCGGCGTCGGCAACAACCCCGGCATCCACGTCATCGCCTTCGGCGGCATCCTCATGGCCCTCGGCACGCCGTGGGCGTTCTACGTCAAGCCATGGCTCGTGCGGCGCGAGCAGCGCCGCCGCGTCGAGGCGACGAAGCGCCGCGTCGCCGCCCGCGCCGCGGGCGGGCCCGGCGCGCACGGCGGGGCCGAGATCGACCAGCAGCAGCCGGGCCGCGTCCCGGCCGGAGCGACGGCATGAACACAGCGGTCATCGCCACCAGCAGGGCGCCCACCGATCCCGCCCGCCTCCGCCCGATCCTCTGGGCGGCCGCGGCCTGCCTGGCGTGGCTCGGCCTCCTCCGCACGGCCGGCGCCCAGCCCGCCCCCGCCGGCAACGCCCACCCGGACACCCACATGGTCTCCGAGCCCGGGCCGATCGAGAACCCGTTCGGGATGCCGAACCTCGACCCGGACGCGCGGGCCACGCCCGAGGCCAAGCACGCCTTCGCCCGGGCCGTGGACCTCGAGCCGCTGCGCGACCTCGCCGTCTTCCACAACGGGCGCGTCAAGATCCTGGACACGCTCGGGCGCGAGGTGGTGGAGTACCTCGCCGGGCGCCAGGACTACTTCGACCTCGCCGGCGCCGAGAAGCTCGCCTACGACCCCCTCTTCACCCTCTTCGATCTCGCCATCGACCCCGCGTACTACCTCGACCGCCCGCTCATCCACGTGAACTACCTCCCGCTGCGCGAGGCGTACCTCGACCTCGCCTTCCCGGAGGACGAGCGGCGGCGGACCCTGTGGAAGAAGCTCACGCGCGTCAGCCCGCTGATGGTCAACGACTTCTCCACGCCCATCTTCGACGCCCACGCCTCGCAGGAGCCCTTCCGCGCCGGCCTCCAACGCGTCGAGAACGCGCGCGACCTCTTCCAGGCCGCCGCCGGGCTCTTCGAGACCGTCGCCCCCGAGACCCGCGCCGACCGCTGGCACCACCTGGGCGAACTCCCGGCGAGCCACCCGGCCCGCGCGGCGGCCGCCGAACTCGCCGACGCCTGGCGGGCCCTGGACGCCGAGCGCGCCAGCGCCGCCGCCGCGGCCCTCGCCGCCGAGCTGCCCAGGGTCAACGCCGGGCTCTACCCCACCTCGCGCCGCACGCTCGAGCTGACGTACAACCGCTCGAACGCCTTCGAGTGGGGGTACTGGGCGTACTTCGCCGCGACCGTCTCGCTCGTCCTCGCCTTCGGCACCGGGCGGCGCTGGCTCATCGCCGCCGGCGTCGGGCTGCTCGTCCTCGCGATCGGGCTGCACGCCTTCGGCTTCACCCTCCGCTGCCTCGTCGCCGAGCGCTTCGCCATCCAGAACCAGTTCGAGAGCATGACCGGCGTGAGCCTCTTCGCCGCGCTCGTCGGCCTCGGGCTCATGCTCTGGCGCCGGCAGTGGCTCTTCGGCGCCGCGGCCGCCGCCACCGGCTTCCTCATCCTGATCTTCGCCACCCAGACCGACATCCCCGGGCAGCACATCGAGCGCGAGGCCGCGATCCTCAACACGAGCGTGCTGCTCAAGTACCACGTCACCACCGTGCTGACGAGCTACGGGCTCATCACCCTCGGCATGATCGTCAGCCTCTTCTACCTCGGCACGCACTACTCGGCGAAGCTGTTCGGGCGCCAGCGCCTCGCGATCGACGCGCCGGCGATCTCGGCCGTCGCCCTCGCCGGCCCCGGCGCCCCCGGCGGCGACGCGGACGAGCCCCGCCCGAAGACCGTCCAGCGCACCCTCAAGGACCTCGACACCGCCCAGATGACGATCCTCCAGCTCGCCTTCTGGACGCTCGGCGTCGGCATCCTCCTCGGCGCCTGGTGGGCCGACCACTCCTGGGGCCGCTGGTGGGCCTTCGACCCCAAGGAGACCTGGGCCCTCATCACCTGGATCGTCTACCTCATCGTCATCCACGTCCGGTTCACGACGGGCAGGAACAAGGGCCTCGTCACGGCCTGGCTCAGCGTCGCCGGGTTCCTCGTCATGCTCTGGACGTACTTCGGCGTGAACCTCCTCCTCCCCGGGCTCCACGCGTACGCGTGAGCCGGAGGCCCGGGATCGCAGATGGCAGACGGGCAGCGCGGCAGATCGGAGCGGACGCGGCGTCTGGTGCGCTCCGACTACGCGCTCGACCCCGTCCCCCTCGCCAAGGCCCTGATCGGCGCGACGATCGTCCGCCTCACGCCCGCCGGGCGCCTCGCCGCGCGCATCGTCGAGACGGAGGCCTACCTCGGGCCCGACGACCGGGCCGCCCACTCCTTCGGCGCCCGCCGCACCGCCCGCACCGAGCCCATGTTCGGCGAGCCCGGCACGAGCTACGTCTTCCAGACCTACGGGCACCACTTCCTCTTCAACGTCGTCTGCGGACGCCCGGGGTGGCCCGTCGCCGTCCTCGTCCGCGCGGGCGAGCCCGTCGAAGGGCTCGACGCGATGGAGGCCCACCGCCTCGCGGCCCACGCCCCCCTCCGCTCGCGCCCCATCCGCGTCACCGACCTCTGCTCCGGCCCCGCCAAGCTCGCCCGCGCGCTCGATATCGGACCTGCGCTCAACGGCGTCGACCTCGCCGAGCACCCCGCCTTCTGGATCGAAGGCCCGCTCGGCTCCGTCCCGGAGGCCGACCTCGCCAACACGAAGCGCATCGGCGTGGACTACGCCCGCGAATGGGCCGACCGCCCCCTGCGGTGGTACCTCCGCGGCAGCCCGCACGTCAGCCGCCCGCTGTTGCCCGCCCCCGGTTGCCCCCCCCCGCCGCGCGGCGCCCCCCGCCCCCCCCCCCCGGCGGACACCGCCCCCGGAGCCGGCACCCCCGCCCCGGCGGGGCCGTCTACCCCCCGCACTCGGCGTCCACGCGGGGCGTAGAGTCTTGCGTCCCCGCAACCGGAGCCGATCCGGTTGCGGAACAGACGTTGCGGAGGTCGACCCGGTGCAGCAGGAGATCGACGTCAAGCACATCCTCGACGAGGCCGGCGGGTACAAGCCCGAGGCCTACCGCTTCATCCGCGACGGGCTGGCCCACACCGTCCAGCTCGTCCACGGACGCGAAGCCGACGAGGAGATCTACGTCTTCGACGAGGACGACGAGTCCCGCCACATCAGCGGGCAGCAGCTCTGCCTCGGGCTGCGGGACTTCGCCATCCGCCAGTACGGGCTGCTGGCGCGCATGGTCCTGAACAAGTGGGGGATCCGCCGGACCGAGGACTTCGGGCGCATCGTCTTCGCCATGGTCGACGCCGGGCTGATGCGCAAGACCGAGGAAGACACCATCCACGACTTCGAGAACGTCTTCGAGTTCGAGGAGGAGTTCCGCTCCCCGGGCGATCTCCTCCACGAGCGCCGCCGGGCCGACGCGAACGCCCGCGGCTGACGCGCGCCCGAGCCCGACCGCCCCGCAGCTCCCGATCCGCGCCCGCTCCCCCCGCGGGCTTGCCGGCCGCGAACCCCCCGATCTTCCCGCCCCTTCCCGGCTCCCGCCCCGGCGATCCCGCGGCGTGCGGACGTCCCTCCGCACGGCACGGCCGCCCGCTTTGGGCTACATTCCGCTCATGAGCAGCGACGGCCCGAAGGTGCCCGACAGCATGCAGAGCGGCGCGGTCACCGGGCACACCTCCCCGCCGCGCTGGGCCCGCCTGCACCTCTGGCAGATCCAGTGGGTGCGCGACGTGCTGATGATCCTCGCGGTCGTCGGCCTCTTCTGGTTCGGCTACAAGATCTCGATCGTCACCGTCCCGCTCCTGCTGGCGATCCTGCTGGCCTACCTCGTCGAGCCCCTGGTCCGCCGCATGACGCGCATCGGGCGGCTCTCCCGCGACGCCGCGGCCTCGGTCATCATCGCCGCCACCGTCCTCGTCGTGCTCTTCCCGCTGACCCTCGGGCTCTTCTTCGGCGGCGCCCAGCTCATCGAGGTCAGCCGCCGCCTCGGGGGCCAGGCGCAGAACTTCACCGAGGCCCTCTCCGATCCGCAGCAGCGCAAGGACCTCAGCGGGCGCTGGCAGGCGATCCTCGACGTCTACGAGATGATCGCCGAGGAGGCCCAGCAGCAGCGCCAGGCCCAGACCGGCGCGCCCGCCGAGCCCGATCCGAAGGAGGTCGCCGAGGCGGCCGAGGCCGCCGCCCAGGCCCCCGAGGCGGCCACGGGGCGTCCCCCCTTCGTCGAGCCGCAGGACCCGGACGAGGTCATCGGGAAGGACGCGGCCAACCCCCTCCCCGAGAAGCCGGTCGAGACCCCCGCCGAGGCCGCCGCGGACAGCGACAAGGACGACCTCCTGACCCCGGGCGAACGCATCCTCTCCGACCCCGGCGAGGAGCGCGGCGAGGGCGAGCCCACGCCCCTCTGGCTCGAGTTCCTCCGCGAGACCGGGCTCGACACGCTCGTCAAGAACCTGATCGATCAGACGATCATCATCCTCCGCGACAACGCCGGCGTGCTCAGCGAGCGCCTCGGCAACTGGGCCGTGCTGGCCGGGCGCGAGGCCGTGCGGTTCATCGCCGGCGTCGCCATCGCGTTCGGCAAGCTCACCTTCGGCCTCTTCCTGACCCTGTTCTTCTTCTTCTTCGTCTGCCGCAGCTTCGGACGCCTGCTGGCGTTCAGCCGCACCATCGTCCCCGAGCGTCAGAAGGGCATCACCTTCGACCTGGCCCGCAAGATGGACGCCGTGATCAGCGGCTTCGTCCGCGGCCGGATCGTCATCATGCTCATCCTGACGGCGCTCTTCATCATCGGCTACTGGGCCGTCGGCGTCCCGGCGCCCATCGTCGTCGGGCTCATCGTCGGCCTGCTGTCGGTCGTGCCCTACCTCTCGCTCGTCGGCATCCCGCTGGCGATCATCCTCATGATCCTCGACCCGGTGGGGGAGGGCTTCCGATCCTCCTGGTGGTGGATCCTCCTCGCGCCCACGGCCCTGTACTGGATCATCCAGTGGACCGACGACTACATCTGGACCCCGCTCATCCAGGGCAAGACCACCGACATGGAGACCCCGACGATCCTCTTCAGCGTCCTCGCGGGCGCCGCGATCGCGGGCTTCTACGGCGTCCTCATCGCCATCCCCGTCGGGGCCTGCGCCAAGATCGTCTTCCGCGACATCATCTGGCCCCACATCCGCGCCTGGGCCCGCGGCGAGGCCGAGGACTTCCTCCCCATCGACCGCGACTGAGCCCCGCGGCCGGCGCCGGACGCACCGGCGCCTCCCGCCCTCTGCGTTGGGAGGGCATGCACGAGCACCCCGCCGCGCCCCCCTCGCCCCCCGGTGGCCCCCGCCGGGTCAGCGCTTCTTCTTCCGCTGCTTCACGCCGCGCTTCTTCACCTGCGTCGAGCCCTTGGCCCGCAGCAGGTCCGGCATCCCCTGCATCCCGGGCACCAGCCCGCCGAGCCCGCCGCCCTTCTGCATCTCCTTCACCGCCGCCACACGGCTCGCGGCCGACATGCTCGCCATCTGCCGGCTCATCTTCCCCAGCATGTCGAACTGCTTGACGAGCTGCCCCACCTCGTTCGCGTCGCTCCCGCTCCCCGCCGCGATCCGCCGCCGCCGCGACGGGTTGATCACCTTCGGGTCGCGCCGCTCCTCCCGCGTCATGCTGTTGATCTGCGCCTCGACCTTGTCCAGCACCCCCTCGTCGATGTGCGCGTCCTGCAGCATCCCGCCGATCCCCGGCAGCATCCCCAGGATCTGCTTCATCGGGCCCATCCTCCGCAGCGTCTTGAGCTGCTTGAGGAAGTCGTCCATCGTCATCTCGCCCTTGGCCATCTTCTTCTGAAGGGCCTCGGCCTCCTCCTCGGAGACCTCCTGCTGGGCCTTCTCCACCAGGCTGACGATGTCGCCCATGCCCAGGATCCGCCCGGCCATGCGCTCCGCGTGGAACTCCTCGATCGCGTCGAGCTTCTCCCCCGTCCCCACGAACCGGATCGGCGCCCCGGTCACCGTCTTGATCGACAGCGCCGCCCCGCCCCGCGTGTCCGAGTCGAACTTCGTCAGGATGATCCCGTCGACCTTCAGACGCTCGTGGAACGCCTTCGCCGAGTTCACCGCGTCCTGCCCCGTCATCGCGTCCGCGACGAGGAAGATGTGGTGCGGCTGCAGCGTCCGGTTGACCATCTGCAGCTCGTTCATCAGCTCGTCGTTCACGTGCAGACGCCCGGCCGTGTCCAGGATCAGCACGTCCACCTTCTGCTCGCGCGCCCGCTTCAGCGCGTTCTGGCACACCTGCACCGCCACGCCCACGGCCTTGCCGTACTCGGCGCTCTTGTCCGGCTCCCCGTAGAAGTGGATCTGCGCCGGGCCCTTGATCTGCTCCTGCGCCTGCCGCGCGACCGTCTCGAGCTGCTCCACCGCCGCCGGGCGCTGCAGGTCGGCCGCGCACAGCATCACGCTCCGCCCGCGCTTCTTCAGGTACCCCGCGAGCTTGCCGCACGTCGTCGTCTTCCCGCTCCCCTGCAGCCCGCACATCATCACGACCGTCGGCCCGGGGCTCGCCCGCATGATGCCGGGGTGCGCCGTCGCCTTCGGCGCCTGCGCCCCGCTCAGCACCGCCGCCGCGTCCGCCGGGGTGTCCTCCGGCTCCCCGCCGAGCAACTCCACCAGGCGGTTGTGGACGATCCCGATCATCTCCTGACCCGGCTTGAGGCTCTTGGTCACCTCGCGCCCGATCGCGTCCTCCACCACGTCCCGGGTGAACTTCTCCACCACGTCGTAGTGCACGTCCGCCTCGAGCAGGCTCTTGCGCACGTCCGCCATCGACTCGCGGACGTTCTGCTCGGTGATCTTGCCCTGCCCGCTGAGCTTGCGGAACGCGCCGTTCAGGCTGTCGGAGATCTTGTTGAACACGGATATCGCTCCCCGGGCGCATCGCCGCCCGCGGCAGTGGGGGTTCTCGACGTTCAGGGCCGTGACCGCAGCCGCCCCATCGTAGCTGCCCCCACCCCACCCCAATGGCCCCCCCCCGCCCCACCCCCCACCAACCCCCCCCCC
>CAYMFP010000081.1:0-10864 GCA_964389385.1 uncultured Phycisphaeraceae bacterium
CCCCGGCGGCGGACAGTAGCGCGAGTCCGCTCAGCGCCCGGGCTCGTCCGGCGCGGCCGCGGGGGCCGCGGCGGGGGCGGCGGGGGCGCGGGGGCGCCCGGGGGGGGGGGGGGCGCGGGGGGGGGCGGAGCTTCGTGCTCGATCCGCGGGCCGACGCGTTCCTGGGGCTCGGCGTGTCGGACCCGGAGGATCTGGCCGGGAAGGTGCTCGGGAAGTACACGCTGCTGCGGGTCATCGGGCGGGGCGGGATGGGGACGGTGTACCTGGCCCGCCAGCGCGATCTGGACCGCGAGGTCGCGGTGAAGGTCTTCCCGCCGCACGCGCTGGGGTTCGACGCGAGGCTGCGGTTCGAGCGCGAGGTCCAGGCGCTGAGCCGGGTGAACCACCCGGGCGTGGCCCGCATCTACGACGCGGGGCTGCACGCGGACGCGCACGCCCCGGTGCTGGCGCCCATCCCCTACTTCGCGATGGAGCTGGTCGACGGGCTGCCGATCACGGAGCACGTCGCCCGGCACCGGCTCGGGCTGCGCGAGCGGCTGGCGCTGATGGCCGAGACGGCCGACGCGGTGCACGCCGCGCACCAGCGGGCGATCGTGCACCGCGACCTGAAGCCCGGCAACGTGCTCGTGACGCCGCCGGAGGAGGCGCGCCCGTGGGGGGCGCCGAAGGTGCTGGACTTCGGGATCGCCAGGATGGTGCGGGAGGACGCCCGCGAGCGGACGCTCTGGACCGGCGGGATCCTGCTCGGCACGCTCGGGTACATGGCGCCCGAGCAGGCCCGGGGCGAGGCCGACGAGATCGACGTCCGGACGGACGTGTACGCCCTCGGCGTGATCCTGCACGAGGTGGTGACGGGGCGTCCGCTGCACCGGCTGGAGGGGATGCCGCTGACGGAGGCCCTGCGGCGGGTGAGCGATCCTCGCCCGCCCGCGGTGTGCGTCCCTGACGACTTCACCGGCGGGGATCTGCGGAACGTGCTCTCCGTCGCGCTGGCGCCGGAGAAGGAGCGTCGTTACCCGTCGGCGGCCGCGCTGGCGGAGGATCTGCGGCGGCTGCTTCGGAGCGACCCGGTCTTCGCCCGCCCGGCGACGACGGTGTACCGGGTCCGGAAGTTCGTGCGGCGCCACAGGGGGGGAGTCGCGGCGGCGTCGCTGGCCGCGGCCGGGCTGCTCGGGGGGACGGTGCTCGCGAGCGTCGGGCTCGTGCGCGAGCGTGCGGCGCGGGGGCGGGCCGAGTCGGCGCGGGCGGAGGCGCAGGAGCACGCGGCGATCGCTCAGCGGCAGCGCCGGCGGGCCGAGGCCTCGCGGGACTTCCTGACGCACATCGTCTGGTCCGCCGAGCCGGGGCAGATCGGGCGCGACGTCACCGTCGTGGACGCGGTGCGGTCGGCCCTCCCGGCGATCGGGGCCTACGCCGGCGGGGATCCGGCGGCGGAGAGCGACCTGAGGCTCACCGTCGCGCAGACCCTCCGCAACCTCGGGCATCCGGAGGAGGCGGACGCGGAGTTCGCCGAGGCCGTGCGGCTGGCGGAGGAGGCCTTCGGCGTCGGCAGCCCGCAGGCGGTCGGTCCCGCCCTCGAGCGGGCGGACATGCTGACGGGCCTGGGACGCCTGGACGATGGCCGGGAGATCATCGAGCGGCAGGCGCGGTTCGTGGAGGCGATGCCGCCCGGGCACGAACGCGATCAGTTGGAGGTCGCGCTGGCGGTCAGCCGCGCGAACCTGCTGGGCGAGGAGGGGGCGTACGCGGAGAGCGCGCAGGCGTTCCGGGAGGTGCTGGCGCGGGTCAGGGCGGAGCCGACGCTGCTCGACGCGTACAACCTGGACACGGTCCGCTCGCACTTCGGGCTCTCGCTGCTGTACGCGGGCGAGCTGCGCGAGGCGGAGGCCGTGCAGCGGGCCCTGGCGGCCGACCGCGCCGCGCGCCTCGGCCCCCTGCACCCGCGGACGCTGATCGTGCGGGAACATCTGGCCGGAACGCTGGTGGACCTCGGGGAGTTCGACGAGGCGCGGGCGATCCTGGAGGAGGTCATCGCCGAGGGCTCGCGGGCGTGGGGGCCGACGCATCCCTACACGCTCTCGGCGCGGCACGGGCTCGCGTCGCTCGAGGGCACGCGCGGGAACTACGCGGCCGCCGCGGAACTCGCCGGAGCGATCCTGAAGGACGCCGAGGGCGTGCTGCCGCCGGACGAGCCGTTCCTGCTGTTCGCGGCGAACACCCGCGCGGTGTCCCTGGCGGCCGAGAAGCGGTGGGAGGAGGCCCTGCCGGTGCTCCGGGACATGGTGCGGCGGGGGACGGCGATCTACGGGGCCGAGCACCCGTACACGCTCTCGTTCCGGGCGAGCCTCGCCAACGGGCTGGGGGAGATGGGGGACGCCCGGGCGGCGATGGAGGAGCTGGAGGGGATCCTGGAGGTGCAGCGCCGGGTGCTCGGCGACGACGCGGAGCCGGTGCTGATCACGAGGAACAACCTCGCGATGTTCCACCTGGAGCTGGGCGAGCCGGAGCGGGCGGTGCCGGTGCTGGAGGAGGTGCTCGCGGCGGCGACGGCCGGGGAGCGGCGGGCGATCGGCGCGATCTTCCGGCGGAACCTGGGCCGCGCGCTCGCCGGAGCCCGGCGGTTCGAGGAGGCGGAGGGCCAGCTGCTGCTCGCGCACGACGAGGCCCGCGAGTGGCTGGACGAGAGCCAGGTCCGGCGCACGGCGGAGTTCCTCGCCGAGCTGTACGCGGCGTGGGGCCGGGCGGAGGCCGAGGCCGTGTGGCGCGGCGAGGCCGCGGGCGCCGCGGCGGAGTAGGTGGCGGGCCGCCTCAGGACGCCGGGCCGGGCGGGCCGTCGGCGGGCGCGCGGGCGTCGAGCGTCGGGGCGGTGCGGCCGCTCGGCGGGGCGAGCCGCCCGGCGACGCCCGAGGCGAGATCGGTCAGCGTCTGGTTCATCATCGCGAGCTGGGCGAGGAGCTTGGCGGCGGAGTCCTCGTCGCCCCCGAGGGCGGTGTGGCGCTGGAAGACGCGCTTGACCTCCTCCCACCGGGCGCGATCGGCGTCGGTGGCGCAGCCGAGCATGACCTTGAGCTTGAGGAGGTTCGCCTCGGCGTTCTTGGTGAGGGTCTGGGCGTCCTGCTCGTAGGCGGAGAGGATGAGCGACTCGAGTTCGGCGTCGTTCATGACGGGGCTGACGCGGGAGGCGAGGCGGTTCATGTTGCGGTAGGAGCCCTGGAGCAGGAACGGGGGCTCGGTGCGGTAGCGGTCGTCCTGCGCGGCCGAGCGGATGTACTGCTGGTTGACCCGCAGCACGACGTCGCGCACGCGGAGGAGCTTGCGCATGACCGAGATCATGTCGGCGATCTCGGCCGGGGCGTAGCCGCCCTTCAGGTCGGCCGTCGCGACGCCCGCCGGGGAGGGCGCGTCGTCGGCCGCGAGGCGAGCGATCGTGAGCACGTCCTCGCGGCCGTGGCGGGCGAGGGGGGCCAGGGCGGGGTTGCTGGTGACGGCGTTCTCGATGTAGGAGAGTTCGAAGGCCTCGCGCCGGTCGCCGATGATGTCGCCGAGGTTGTAGGTGTCGGCACGGTTGGCGAGCATGTCGGGGATGCGGAAGCGTTCGCCCGACTCGGTGTAGGGGTTGCCGGCCATGACGACGGCGACGCGGCGCCCGCGGAAGTCGTAGGTGCGCGGGCGCCCGCGGTAGACGCCCTCGATCTTGCGCTGGGCGTCGCAGAGGCTGATGAACTTCTGGAGGAACTCGGGGCTGACGTGCTGGATGTCGTCGACGTAGATGAGGATGTTGTCGCCCATCTCGAAGGCGAGGTTGAGCTTCTCCAGCTCCTCGCGCGCCGCGGCGTTGGGGGCGCTGGCGGGGTCGAGCGCGGTGACCTCGTGCCCGAGGGCGGGGCCGTTGATCTTCATGAAGACGACGCCGAGCCGTGCCGCGACGTACTCCATCAGCGTCGTCTTGCCGTACCCGGGTGGGCTGATGAGCAGGAGCAGGCCGGAACGCTCGGCGCGGTTGTCGCCGGCGGCGCCCATCTGCTTCGCGAGGTTCGCGCCGATCAGGGGGAGGAAGACCTCGTCGACCAGGCGGTTGCGGACGAACCCCGGCGGGACGCGCGGGGTGAACTCCCCGATCCGCAGGCGGCGGCGGGCATCGTCGACCAGCCGCTGCTTGAGCCTCGTGAAGGCCTCGAAGCGCGGGACGCGGCGCTCGCGGAAGTCCGTGAGGCGGCGGTCGAACTCCGCGTAGTCGAGCGCGAGAACGCCGCCGTTGATCCGCGGGTGGTCGCCGACGAGCCCGGCGATCTCGCGGCGCGTGCTCTCGGGCACGATGCGGGCGCGGTCGAAGCCGGGGAGGCAGACGAGCCGCGCGGCCTCGTCGAGGAAGTCGGCCGCGGCGGGGCCGGCCGCGCCCAGCTCGCCGTTCGCGCTGGCGACGAACGCGTGCAGCCAGTCGCGGGCGAGGAGGTGGCGGGCGACGGGGTCGGCGGCGACGGCCTCGAGCGCGTGCTGGAGCCGGAGGGCGCTGTTCGTCTCGCGCAGGCGGGCGTGCAGGGCCTCGGCGAGCGCGGCGGCCTCCGGCGAAACGGCGAACGAATGGGCAGCGGGTGCGGCGCTCGGGCTCGCGTGGGGGTCGGCCGGGCCCGCGGCCGGGCCGATGAGTTCGGCGAAGAGGTAGGCCCCGGCGGCGGGGGCGTCGGCGGGGTCGAAGCCGTGCGCCGCGTGCGACTCGGCGAAGCCGGCGCACAGCGCCGTCAGCTCCGCGATGCACGCCTCCTGCCGCTCGGCGGACGGGAACGCGTGGCGGATCTGCCCGAAGCCGGCCAGGCGCGCGGCGAGCAGGGGCTTGCGCGGGTGCTCCCAGGCTTCCCACGCGAGCAGGGCGAGGGCGCGGGCGCGCGAGGGGTAGCGGAGCAGCCCGATGCGGGCCCGCAGCTCGAGCAGCGTCCGGAGGATCAGCGCCGCGTCGTGGTCGTGCACGCCCTTGGTGTACGACTCGGCGTACCGCGGGGCCATGAAACGCTGCACGGTCCGGAGGAGGTCGTCCTCGCCGGCTCCGACGGCGCCCTCCGCGGCCCCGGCGGGCTCGGGGATCTCCCCGGCCTCGATCGCGCGCTGCACCAGGTGGGCGAGGTACTCGCCGCGGTAGACCTCCGGGCTCTCGCTGACGACGTGCTGGTCCCAGCAGTCGCGGGCCTCGTCCAGGCCCGGGTCGTCGAGCGGCTCGAAGAAGGCGGTGCCGGAGAGGTGGAGCTGGATGCGCCCCTCGCGCGTCGTCGTCGTGAGGTCGACCGCCTGCGTGTTGATGGCGAGCGGGAACCGCCCGAAGCGGGCGACGGGGCGGCCGTCGAGCGGCTCGTCGCGGTCGCGCAGGCGGCGGTCGGCCTCCTCCCGCACGGAGTCGAGGCGCCCGGCGATCTCGTCGGCCCGAACGCCCTCGCCGAGTTCGCGCAGCTCCGCGAGCGTCGAGCGGAGCTTCTCGACCATCGGGTCGCCGGCGAAGTACGCGTGGATCGCCTCGGCGGAGCCGAGCCGCTCGGCCCGGGTGCGCACGCCCTTGAGCACGCGCTCGGCGGCCGCGGCGAGGTTCTCGCCCCGCCTCGCCCGGGCCTCGGCGAGGCGCAGGCGCCGGTCCTCGAAGGCGGAGTGGATCTCCTCGCGCTTCTCGGCGAGGCGTTCGGCGAACTCGTCGAACTCCGCGAACCGGGCCTCGACCTCCTCGAGCTGGAGCATCACGCGCGTGAGCTGCTCCTCGGTCTTCTCCGGCGTGTCGGAGAGTTCGAGCGCCCCGGCGACCGTCTGGTCGAGCAGGCGCAGGCGGCTGGCGAACTCGGCGGCGCCCTCCGTGCGCGAGAGGTCGCGCAGGCGGCCCTGCAGCCGCGAACGCGCGGCGTTCAGCTCGGCGAAGACGCCCGAGACCGCGTCGACGATCGCGGTGCGTTGCGTGGCGTCCTCGATCTTCAGGCCGCCGACGACGTCGATCAGCATCTCCAGCTCGCCGGCGGACTTCTGGATCGCCTCGTCGAGCCGCTTGGCGTCGGCGGCGCGGTCGATGCCGTCCACGCGCGCGGCGTGCTCGCGGGCGGCCGCGCGGTACGGATCGAGCGCGTCGTCGCGCAGCAGGAAGCCGACGGCCCGCCGCGAGACGCCGTCGGCCTGCTCGACGACGCGGGCCTCGAGCCGGTCGATCAGGCCGGGGTCGGCGTAGCGCAGCTCGCGCAGGGCGATGATCTCGCCGCGGAGCGTCCGGAGCCCGGCGAGGGCGGCGACGAAGTCGCCGATGCCGTCGTACATCCGGGCGTGGTTCTCGGCGACGAGGTCGGCGGTCCTCCGCTCCGCCGCCTCGGTCTGCTCGAGCGTGGCGCGGCGGATGGCGCGGACCTTCTCGAACTCGCCCACGGCCGCCTCGGCCGTCGCGCGGATCGCCCCGAGCGTCTCGGCGAGGCCCCCGGCCGCCGCGTCCTTGAGCCAGTAGTACGAGTCGAGCACCTCCTGCGCCTCGCGGGCGATGTCGATGTAGAGGTCGGCGTACGGGTCGCGGCGCTCGACGAGGTTCAGGATCGCGTGGCACTCGGCCATGCCGCGGACGATGTCGCGGTTGCCGACCTTGGCCAGGTACGAGTCCCGCGCGTGCACCTGCTCGCGCCCCGGCGCCGCGTACGGCGTGCGCCAGAGCTGCAGGGCGTGGTGCCGCTGCGGCTCGTCGCCAGCCCGGAAGAGCACCATCCGCCCGTCCTCGAGCAGGCTGAACCCGTGGCAGACGACCGGCGTCCCGGCGTCCTGCGCGATCACGTTGTACCCGACGAGGGCGTACTCGCCCGTGCCGCGGTGGTAGAAGACGAAGAGGTGGTCCTCCCCGTTCGGGGCCGGCACGCGGCGCTCGAAGACGACGCCCTCGGGGACGTTGGGGAACGCCTGCAGCCGCCCGCTCTCCAGGTAGAACCCGCCGGCGAAGAGCACGCCGTGGTCGTCGGGCAGGAGCAGGGCCGCGTGGGCGAGCCCGTCGGCCCGGCGCACCTCGCGCAGCTTGCGGTTGTAGATGAAGTACCGGTGCCGCCGCTCCTGGTAGGGGCGGATCCGCAGCAGGATGAGGCTGCCCACCTGCGCGTACGCGATCTCCGCGTCGTCGAGCCCCTGGTCCGGGTTCTCGACGGGCTCGGCGTAGAGCCCGCGCCCGGTCGACGTGTTGTCCTCGGCCTTGATCGTGAGGTCGCCGCCGATGCAGTCGACGAAGAGCGTGTCGAGGACCGCCACGTGCGGGTGGGCGCCGGGGCGGTGGTCGTCGCGCGTCGTCTGCTTCCAGTCGACCTCGTGCGGCGCGGGGTAGCGGAGCTCGTGGTCGGAGCGGTTGTCGACGTAGGCCAGGCGCGGCGCGCCGTCCGCGCCCGCCTCCATCCGCCACTTGAAGGCCTTGAAGTCGTCCGCGTCGCGCCCGATGCGGAACTTCATGTAGAGGAACGCGCCGCGGACGAAGAACTTCGCGAACGTCGCGCCCTTGTAGAAGCGGTACAGGTCGCGGAACTCCTTGCGGAACTGCTCGTCGCCGAGCAGCTCCGAGAGCGGCAGCTCCGCGTAGCCGGCGGAGCCGTCCCCGGCGTCCTCCATCCGGTAGAGCGCGAAGACGTCCTCGGGCGCGATCTCCTGCTTGAGCCCGAACGTGACGTTGTACCCGAGCAGCACGCGGCCGCCGATCGAGACGAGATCCCGCGCCACGCAGTTGTGGGCCGTGGTGACGCGCTGCGTGTCGAGCAGCTCCGTCTCCACCGTGCCGAAGACGCGCTTGCGCTCCTCGTTCAGCGCCGCGAGCCGGCGGCGCAGCTCCGCCCCCTGCGCCGCGAGGCGCTGCCGGATGATCTCGTACGCCCCCTGCTCGAGGCGCTCGCCGGCCCCCTCCCCCGCGGCGGCCCCGCCGGACGCCGGATTCTGCACGCTCTGCTCGGCCATTCCTGCTCACCGCTCCCGATTGCCCCGCCCCGGCGCATCCCGATGCAAGCCGGCCGGCGCCGCGGACGCGGCGCCGGCCGGACACGAGTTCGACGCGCTCAGTTCGCCAGGCCGTCCTTGGAGGCGCCGTTGGCGCCCCCGCCCAGCCCGCCGGCCGCCGCGGCGAGGCGCGGGGCGAGCCCCAGCTGCTCGAGCGTCCGGTTCCCGAGGCCCGCGGCCTCGATCGCCCCCATCAGCCGCCGCAGCTCCGCCCGCTCGCCGTCGTCGCGGGAGGCCGCGAGCAGCTTCGCCGCCAGCGCCGCCACGCCGAGGTTCTTCAGGTCCTCGCTCCCGACGCCGAACTTGTCGACGAACGCCTGGAGCTGCGCCCTGAAGTGCTCCCCGTCGCCGGTGAAGAACGTGTCCCGCACCGTGCGGATGGTGGGGGAGTTCTCGACCGTGCGCTCCACGCTCTTGCCGAGCGTGATCGAGTTGACGATCTGCTCGAAGAAGCGGTTCTCGCCGCCGACGATGTCGATCCGCGCGCTCTTGAGCGCCTCGCCCAGCACCCGCGCCTGCTGCTCGGCGATGTCCTTCTGCACGTCGATCTGCGCCAGCTCGACCTGCAGGTCGCGGTTCAGGCGGAGCTTGAACTCCTCGTGGTCGCGCCCGACCCCGTCGAGCACCTTCATCGCCTCGGCCTTCGCGCGGGTCGCCCCGGCGTCCGCCTCGCCCTTCTGGCGCAGGATCTCCGCCTCGGCCCGGCCCTTCTGCGCGATGACCTCGGCCTCCGACTCCCCGTACTTGCGGATCGAGCCGGCCTTCGCCTCCATCACCTGCGCCTCGGCCAGGCCCTCGGCCGCCGCGTCCGCGGTCTTCGCCTCGGCCAGCTTCATCGTCGCCAGCGCCTCCTTCTCCGCGGCGGCGCGCCTCGCCTCCGCGTCGATCAGCACCTGGTCCGCGTGGAACTTCGCCGCCGACTTCGCCGCCTCGGCCGCCTTGATCTCCTTGACCATCGCCTCCTCGGCCTCGGCCTCCGCGGCCTTGACCTTCACGCCCTTGGCCCGCTCCGCGGCCGCGAACTCCCGCGTGTCGTTGATCCGCTCCTCCTCCTCCACGACCGCCCGCTGCACCGCGACGCGCTCGCGGATCACGTCCTGGATCTTCTTCTGCTCGATCTCGACCGCCTTGAGCTTCTCGATCCGCGCCAGCTCCACCACCCGCTCGCGCTCGGTCTGCTCCAGCTCCTGCTCGCGCTTGACGCGCTCGGCCTCGACCGCGTCGGCCCGCTGCTTGGCCCGCTCGGCGATGAGCACCGCCCGGAGCTTGTTCTGCTCCTGGATCCCGAGCAGCTCCTCCGCCTCGAGCCGGGCCCGCTCGCTCTTGACCTTCTCCTCCTCGCGGACCTTGTCCGCCTCCGCCTGCTCGCGGAACTGCGCGATCTCGATCTCGCGCTTCTGCCGCGCCTCGACCTCGGCCTGCTGGCGTTCCAGCTCCAGGATCGCCTCCCGCGCCTCGACGTCCTGCTTCTTGATCGTCTTCTCGCGCTCGCGGTTGATGCTGTTCGCCAGGATCAGCTGCGTCGCCGTCCGCTCCGTGATCTTCTTGATGCCCTCGGCGTCGAGGATGTTGTCCGGGTCCAGCGCCTCGACCGGCGTCTGCTCCAGGTAGTCGATCGCCGCGTCGTCGAGGATGTACCCGTTCAGGTCCTGCCCGATGTGCCCGAGGATCCGCTCCTTGAACTGCTCGCGCTCGGAGTACAGGTCCGTGAATTCGAACTGCTTGCCGACCGTCTTCAACGCCTCGCTGAACTTCGCGTCGAACAGGTCGCGCAGCTTGTCCTCGTCGCTCGCCCGGGCGCAGCCGATCGTCTGCGCGACCTTCAGCACGTCCTCCGCCGCGTTGTTCACCCGCACGAAGAACGCCACCTTGATGTCCGCCCGAACGTTGTCCGCGCAGATCAGGCCCTCGCTCCCGTGCCGGTAGATCTCCACCCGCTTGAGCGAGATGTCCATCGTCTCCTTGCGGTGCACCACGGGGAGGATCAGCAGCCCCGTGAAGCTCACCCGCACGCCCCCGATGCCCGTGCGCACCAGCGCCGTGCCCTGCTGCACCTTCTGGTAGCACTGCACCAGCATCGCCACGCCCGCGACGAGCACGAGCGCCAGCAACAGCCCGCCGGCGACGATGATCCCGATCTCCATCGGCTCTTCCCTTCCCGCCGGGCGGCGGCTCGCCGCGCCGGTCTCTCGACGGCCTCAGGCCGCCGCTTCCTGTTCCCGTTCACGAACCCCGTCCCCGCCCGCACCTTGGCCCGGAGCCGCGTCCGCCCCGCCCTCCACCTCCGCCGCGTACGCCCGCAGCGCCCGGTCCGCCCGCGCGGCCCGCAGCGCCCGCTCCCGCACCGCGGCCGGATCCCGCGCCTCCTCCGGGGCGATCCGCTCCACCAGGTACACCCCGCCCGGCTCGCGACCGAACACGACCGCCGTGTCCCCCCGCCCCAGCGCCGGACGCCCCGCCCGCACCCGCGCCTCGATCACCAGCGGCGCCCCGCCCGTCGCCACCTCCGCACGGCCGAAGCCCTCGTCCAGGCGGGTCGTCGCCACCGTGCACGGCCGCCCCAGGATCGCCCGCCGCCAGTCCCGGTCATCCCCCTCGGCGCTGCGGTACAACGCCCGCACCGGCAGCGTGACGACCTTCGCCACCGCCCCGCCGACCACCGCCGCCGGGACCGCCGCCGCCGCCACCTCCCAGCCCGAGAGCCCCAGCCGCAGCGTCAGCAGCAGGCTCAGCGTCCAGACGACGATCAGCACCACGCTCAGCACGACCGACGCGGGCACCTCGCCCAGGTTCAGCAGCCGCCCGAGCACGAGACGCAGGTGCGCCCCGCCCCCCCCCCCCCCCCGGGGCCCCGCCCCCCCCCGGCCCCGCCCCCCGCCCCCCCCCCCCGCCCCCG
>CAYMFP010000082.1:0-10861 GCA_964389385.1 uncultured Phycisphaeraceae bacterium
GAGCTTGTCGGGCATGGAGCCCGAGTCGAGGGCGCTCTTGCGGCGGGTGAGCTCGCGGGCCTTGCGGGCGGCCTCGCGGGCCTGGGCGGCGACGACGCCCTTCATGCAGAGCTTCTTCGCCTCGGAGGGGTTCTCCTCGAGCCAGGTGCTGAGCGCCTCGGCGACGGCCGAGCCGACGAAGCTCTCGATCTCGGCGTTGAGGAGCTTCTCCTTCGGCTGGTTGTTGAAGACGGGGTCGGGGAGCTTGACGGAGACGATGGCGGTGAGGCCCTCGCGGAGGTCCTCGCCGGTCGGCACCGGGTCCTTCTCCTTGATGATCCCGCTCTTGCGGGCGTACCCGTTCAGCGTGCGGGTGAGGGCGTTCTTGAAGCCCTGGGCGTGCGTGCCGCCGTCGACGTTGTTGATGTTGTTGGCGAAGGTCAGCAGCGTCTCGTTGTACCCGTCGTGGTACTGCATCGCCACTTCGCAGATCAGGCTCTGCGCGGGCTCCTCCTTCTTGAGGTAGACCGGCGTCGAGACCGCCTCCTTGCCCGTCATCAGGTGCCTGACGTACTCGAGCAGCCCGTTCTCGGCGCGGAACGTGTCCGACCGCGGCTTGCCGTCCTTGCCGACGCGCTCGTCCGTCAGGCGGATCGTGACCCCGGGGTTCAGGAACGCCAGCTCGCGGAGGCGGTTCTGCAGCGTCGCGTACTGGAAGTCGACGGAGGGGAAGATCGTCGGATCCGCCTTGAACGTGACGATCGTGCCGCGCTTGCGCTCCGACCCCTGCGGGATCGGGCCGACCTCGCGGAGCGGCTCCACCACCACGCCCCGCTCGAACCGGATCCGGTAGACCCGGCCCGCCCGGTACACCTCGGCCTCGAGCCACTCCGAGAGCGCGTTGACGCACGAGACGCCCACGCCGTGCAGGCCGCCCGAGACCTTGTACGCCGAGCCCTCCTGCTGGAACTTGCCCCCGGCGTGCAGCTTGGTCATCACGACCTCGATCGCCGGGCGCCCGTTGAGCGCGGGGTCCTCGTGCGTCACCGGGTCGACCGGGATGCCGCGCCCGTCGTCCGCGACGCGGACCGACCCGTCGGCCTCGACCGAGACCGTGATCGTCGTCGCGAAGCCGGCCATCGCCTCGTCGATCGAGTTGTCGACGACCTCGTACACCAGGTGGTGCAGGGCGTTGATGCCCGTCCCGCCGATGTACATGCCGGGGCGCTTGCGGACGGCCTCGAGCCCTTCGAGCACCTTGATCTGGCTTGCGCCGTACCCCGCCTCGCCCGCGTCCTCCCCACCTGCTCCACCCGTCCCACCCACGTCCAACTTCTCGACGGGCATCGGCGCGGGGGTCGGCGCCGCGGCGGTGTCAACCTCCGGGGACGGCTGGATCGTTCTCGGCTCGGTCATGGAACTCCCGGGCTCCGGACGGGGGCGGCATCTGCCCCCGGAGATGGGGCCGGCTCCATCCGCGGCCACGTCCGGAGCGGGCCCCGGGCGGACGCTGGAACGGACTTCGGCAGGTGGTCCCGGAGGTCGGCAGGGCCGGTCACGGTCGGCGTCCACGCGCCGCCCTCTCGGGGCTCTTCGGCAACCCGGAATGATATGCAGCCAAGAGCCCGAAAACCCGCCGCGGAAGCGGATTTCCGACCGCTCGGGAGATCGTGTAAGGCCTTGAAATTTCAGCGGTTGCGGACCCTCTCCAGGGCTTCGAGCCGCCGCTTGTGGATCTCCCGGTCCGGCTCGATGTCCACCAGCGCCCGGAGGTGCCGCTCCGCGGCGTCGTACGCCTTCGCCTGCAGCGCCACCCGGGCCGCCAGTTCCCGGTAGTCCGCGTCGAACGGGGCGATCCGCGTCGTCCGCTCGGCCTTGGCGAGCGCGTTCTCGAGGTCGCCGATCGCCGCGTACCGCTCGGTCAGTTCGGCCGCGTACCCGGCCGAGTGCACCTCGCGGACGTCCAGGAACTCCAGGTGCGGGATCGCCGCCTCCAGCGATTCCGGATCGCCCCGGTCCAGGTGCAGCTTCGCGAGCATGCGGTGGGGGAGGTCGTCCACCGGGCGGGCGGCGGCGTACGCCTCCAGCAGCGGGATCATGTCCTCCGTCGGGCTGCCGCTGCGCCGCGCGAGCTTCATCCGCACGAGCCGGTCGAGCAGGTCCGGGTGCCCGGGGTGCTCCTCGGCGAGGGCCTCGAGGTCCGCCATCGTCGCCCGCTGCGGCTCCTTGCCGGCCGCCCGGAGCAGGTCCGCCACGGTCGGCGTCCCCTCCGGCAGGATCATCCCCGCCGCGACGAGCTGCTCCCGCGCGTACCCGCGGAACCGGGAGAGGAACTCGTCGCCCGTGACGCTGAGGACGCGCTCGAGCGCCGGCCCGATCGGCTGCCCCTCGGCCATGAGGTCCATGATCTCCAGCGGCGCCCGCGCTCCCCACTCGTCGAGGATGAACTCGTACATCCACTGCCCCTGGGCGTACGCCAGGGAGCGGTCGCTCGGGCGTTCCGGGCGGACGAAGGCCGTGTTGATCGTCCGCAGGTCGAAGAGCCGTCCCTCGTTCCATGCCTGGGTGAGCAGCGTCCAGCGCTGGTAGTCGCGCGGGGCGTCCTCGAGCTGCACGGCCGCGGCCTCGGTCATCCAGTGCGCGATCCGGTTCCTGCTCCGGCTCAGCGTGACCGTGTGCGTGAACTCGTGCCGCATGACCCGCAGCCAGTCGTACGGCCCGGCGCTGAAGCCGGGCCCCTCCTGCGGGCTCTCGAAGGCGACGATCGGGCCCGTCGCCGCCGCGACCGTCCAGATCCGCGGCATGCCGGTGATGCGCACGCTGAACCACTCGTGGCTCGGCATGAGTTCGATGATCGTCTTGCGCTCGGGGACGTGGTCGATGCCGTAGGGCGTCCCGGGATCGTCGGGCGAGCCGGTGACGGCCGCGAACATCCCGTCCAGCAGCGGGGGCATCTCCCGGGCGAGGACCTCGTCGATCCCGTCGCGGTAGCGGATGACGAAGTGCTCGGTCTCGATCGTCTCGAAGGTCTGCAGCTCGCGGACGAGCTTGAGCGAGTTGCGGGCCCGGACGTGGAAGGGGTTCTGCCGCACGGCGTCGGCGAGCGGGCGTTCCGCCTCCGCGTCGCGTCCCGCCTGCGCGAGCAGCAGCCCGAGTTCCAGCGACGGCTCCGCCCAGTTCGGCTCGCGCACGCGGGCCTCGGCGAGGTGCCCGGCCGCCGCCTCGTACTGCCGCGCCTCCCCGAGCGCGTTCCCGACCGCGAAGTGCCCCAGGGCCGATCCCGGGAACCGTTCCTCGTACGCCTCCAGCAGCTCCCGCACGCGCGAGAACCGGTACGAGCCCGCCGCGATCGCGGCCTCCAGCGCCAGCAGCCGCGGGCTGTGCGGGAAGCGTTCCAGGGCCGCCCGGGCGATGGCCTCGCCACGCTCCGGCTCCCGCTCGCGCAGCCACGAACGCCCCTCGACGAGGGCCGCGTCGAGGCTCACGCCGGGCTCCCACCCCTCGCCCGGGGGCAGCTCGTTCTGCAGCTCGCGCAGGATCGTCGCGGCCTGCCCGGCCGTGCCCGAGTCGAACCGGTCGACCGCCAGCTCGCCCATCAGCGCGATCGCCCCGGCGGCGCGGGGGTTCAGGGTGAGCGTCTCGATCGCGGCCGCCTGGGCCTCGCCGCCCTGCCCCTGGCTGTAGAGCAGCTCCGCCTCCGCCAGACGCACGGGCCAGGAGAGCCGGCTCATCTCCTGCCGGGCGACGCTGAGCAGCCAGAGCAGCAGGTTGTAGTCCGAGCCCTGCTCGTCGGAGGAGCCGAGCACGCGCGTGCGGATGAGCAGCGCCCGCACCGCCTCGGCGACCTCCTCCGGGTCGCTCGCCTGCTCCCGCGAGAGGCGGGCCACGGCCGGGCCGACGGCCTCCGCCGCCTCCGCGTGCCGCCCGAGCAGGTGCAGCGCCTCCGCCCGCAGCCGCACCGCCCGCATCCGCCCGGCCTCGTCCGCGGCGCCGTCGAGCAGCGCGAGCGCCTCGCGCAGCTCCCCGCGCCGCACCATCGCCTCCGCCCGGTCGAGCGGCGGGGCCTGCGGGTCCGACAGGGCCGGGTGGTCGTATGCGCCGACGGTCAGCGCCGCCCGGGCGCGTCGCCCGGGCGTGTCCAGGTCCGCGGCCTCCCACAGCCCGTGGAAGACCCGCAGGTCCTTCTTCTCCTCGTCGCTCAGGTACGGGGCGTTCAGCAGCCGCGTGACCGCGGGCGCGACGTCCGGCGCGGGCACGTCGGGCCCGGCGTCCTCCGGAGATTCCTCCGGCGGGGGGCTCGCGAGCGCCGAGGGCCCTGCGGCCAGCGCCGCCGGCGCGAAGCCCGGGGCCGCGACCACGCCGGCGGCGAGGCCGGCGATCCAGGCGAGGCGGGCGTGGGGCACCGTCAGGCTCCGTCCCCGACGCGGCGGCGCGGGCGATCCTCGACGATCTGCACGTCCCACCCCTCGCCGGCCGGCGGCGGGAGCGTGCTGAACGCGTCCGGCGGCAGGTCCGGGTTCACGCGCGTCTGCCGAAGCTCCACGATCTGGTGGTCGAGGTCCGTGTCCTGCACCTTCGCCATGGTCGGCAGCAGGGTGTCGCGGTCGTACCAGATCCGGATCTCCTCGACCCCGCCGAGCTGGTCCGCGACCCCCGGCCTGGGCGTCAGGCGGAGCTGGTACGTCCCCTCGGTGAACGGGCGCAGGTGCTCCAGGACGCTCAGCGGCCCGTCGCCCCGGAGCCCGGATCCGGGCTCCACGAGTTCGGCCTCGAACCGTCCGAGCACCTCCTCCTTGCGCTGCCCGATCGGCACGAAGAACGGGGAGTTCCCGACGGCGAGGGGGTCGAACTCATCCCCCGGGGCGACGAGTTCGCGCCGGATCGCCTGCTTCTCCTGCGGGCGTTTCTCGAGCAGCCAGCGCCCGTCGAAGACGTACTCCTCCCCCCGGCTGCGGTCGATCCGGTCGCCGACGCGCATCCCTTCGAAGACGAGCCCGAAACGCCGGGGGCCGGCCCGCTTCCCGGTCGCGTCGCGCCCGGTGTCGTAGATCAGCGAGCCGATCCGCTGCTGCATGTCCCCGGCGAGTTCGGAGATCGTCGTGTAGCGGACGTTGCCCGCTTCGAAGGTGCGGAGGTCGTCTTCCACTTCCTCCAGACGGTCGAGCAGGTCCTCGGCCGTGCGCACTTCCGCGGCGGTCTCCGGGGTTTCGGCGGGAGCGGGTTCCGACGCCCGGGCGGCGGGCGCGTCGTCCGCGGGGGGCGTCGCCCAGGAGACGCCCACGCCCAGGGTCGAGAGCAGCAGGTACAGGATCGACACCATATGCGGCCTCCTTGCCCCTCCCCCGGTGAGCCCAACGCCGCCGGCGGCGGTCGATTGGCGCCGTCCTGAAGATCCGCCCGGGCGCCCGCGGTTCGCGGCTCGGCGGAGGACGGACGACGCGTGCGCAGGGATTGTTCGGCCGTCCCGGGTCAGGGGCTTGCGTTCCCGGTCCCCGTTTCCGGCGTGGCGGCGTCCGGGCCGGGCCCGGGGCCTTGCGCCGCGGCGGCCCGCTCGGCGAGGAACGCCTGCAGCACGGCCGCGGCGGCGATGGCGTCGCGCCGGGCCTTCTTCTGCTTGTGCGTGAGCCCGGTGCGGGCGAGGCGTTCGTCGGCGGCCATGCTCGATCGCCGCTCGTCGTGCAGGTGGACCGCGAGCCCGCTCCGCTCCGCGAGCCGCCCGCCCCACGCGCGGACGAGCTTGGCCCGCGGGCCTTCCGTCCCGTCCATGTTCAGCGGCAGCCCGAGGACGATCTCCGCCCGCCGGGGGTCGAGCCCGACCAGTTCGTCGATCTCCCGCACGACGCGTTCGAGCAGATCGTCCCCCCCCCGGCGTTCGATCGGGATCTCGACGAGCCCGGCCGGAGAGGCCATGCCGAGGACGTCGTCCCCGACGGCCAGCCCCGTCCGCTTGTCCCCGAGATCGACGCAGACGTATCTCATGCGGTCATCAGAGAACGCGAAGGCGCGAAGGATCGCGAAGAACGCTCATCGGCACATCCGATGCCTCTGGGGCGGGCACGAAACGAGCGGATCTTGAACCGCTCGCCGAGCACCGTTCCGCTTCGCGGCCTTCGCGGTTTCGCGTTCAAACTCCGGTTACTTCAGGCTCTCCGGCAGCGTCGCGTGGAGCTTCTTCAGGTCCTCGGCCTTGCTCCGCGGCATGATGAGCGTCGCGTCCGGCGTCTGCACCACGATCAGGTCGCGGCAGCCGAGCAGCGCCACCGTGTGCCCCGCCTGGCTCGTGACGACGAGGTTCCCCTCGCTGTCCGTGAGCGCGGCCGAGCCGGGCCCGGCGAGCCGGTTCCGCGCCGCGTCGGTCCGCACCGTCTCGCCGAAGCTCGGCCAGCTCCCGACGTCCAGCCAGTCGACGTCCATCTTCACGCCGCAGATCTGCACGCTCGGGTCCTTCGCGGCCGGCTCCATCACCGCGTAGTCCACGCTGATCTTCGGCAGCGTCGGGTAGACCTCCGAGACCACGCGCTCCTGCTCCGGCGTGCCCCAGGCCTCGGCGATCCGCGCCAGCCCCGCGTGGCTCTCCGGCTTGTGCTGCTCGAGCAGGCGGAGGAACGTCCTCGCCTTGAAGATGAACATCCCCGCGTTCCAGAAGAACGCCCCGCTCTCCAGGTACGCCTGCGCCCGCGGCAGGTCCGGCTTCTCGACGAACCGCGCGACGTTGAAGCCGAGCCCGTCCGTCCCCGGGATCTGGCTGTCCTGTTCCACGTACCCGAACCCCGTCGCCGCGTACGTCGGGCGGATCGCGAACGTCACCAGCCGGTTCGGGTCCTGCTCCACGAGCGCGAAGCCGACCTCCATCGCCTTCCGGAAGACCGCGTCCGGCTCGATGAGGTGGTCGGCCGTGAGCACGGCGAAGACCGCCTCCGGGTCCATCTTCGCGAACACGGCCGCGCCGAAGCCGACGGCGTTCACCGTGTCCCGCCCCTCCGGCTCGCCGAGGATGCGGTCGTCCGAGAACTCCGGCAGCGCCTCCCGCACCGCCGCGCGGTAGCGCTCCCCCGTGCAGACGAACCGCCGCTCCGCCGGCACCAGCCCCTCCAGGCGGCTCGCCGCCAGGCGCAGCAGCGAGACGCGCCGGAGCCCGCCCTCACCGTTCTCTCCGGCGGGCTGCTCGATGAAGTCGAGCAGCTGCTTCGGACGATCCTCCCGGCTCATCGGCCAGAGCCGCGTCCCCTTGCCCCCGGCCATGATCATCGCGTACCGCATAGGCCGCGATCATAACCCCCACCCGATCTCAACCCGGGCACCACCGCTCCGCACGCTCATCCGCGTGCGGAGCGGTGGCGCCCGGCCGCGAGGACTACCCCCGGAACGCGAACGCCGCGGCGAGGATCTCGTCCGGCGTCGACAGGTCCGGCTGCTCCGCCAGCGCACGCGTCACCATGCGCTCGGCCTCGGCCGGTTGCTCGCCGAGCGTCGTCAGGGCCCGCACCGCCTGCGCCGCGGGCGAGCCCGCGGCCGGCGCCGGCGCGGACCGCGCGCCCCGTCCCCCGAGCACCCCTTCGAGCACCTCGGACGCGACACGCCCGGACGGCTTCTTCTTCCCGCGCGGCTTCGTCTCGGGAGCGGTGGGGGAGGCCCCCCCGCCCGGGATCCCTTCCGCGAACTCGCCCGCCTTCACGTGCAGGTCCATCACGATCTGCTGGGCCAGCTTCGCCCCGATCTCGGGGAGGCGGGTCAGCGCCCGCGCGTCGCGTCCGACGATCACGGCCGCGATGTTCCCCGGCTCGTCCGCCAGCGCTCGCAGCGCTTTCCGCACCCCGAGCCCCTTCACGCTCGTGAACAGCTCGAAGAACCGCCGTTCCCGGGGAGAGCCGAACCCGATCAGCCGCGGCACGAAGCTCGTCCCCTGGCTCTGCCCTTCCAGCATCTGGCGGGTCCAGAGCGTCACCTCCTCGCCCACCCGGCCGGCGAGCCGCTCGGCGAGGTACGTCGGCACCAGGACCTCGTACGCCAGCCCCGCCCCGGCGCCCCCCGGTCCGAGCGGTTCCACCTCCGCCGCGTTGCCCTCCACCCCCGCGAGCCGGCCGGTGATTCTCGTGATCATCGCCCCCATCGTAGGGCTTCGCGCCGGAGCGCAAACTCCGCGCACCGGCCCGCTCGGCTTCCTCCGGCACCGCCCGATTTTCGTCGCTCCAGCGCACGCTTCGCCCGCCGAGGCCCGCCCCTCCGCGTCCCACGGCGTCGTTCCTGCGGCCCCCCCGCCCCGGCGTCCGATGCAGCCGGCATGATCCCCGCACCCGTCACGCCCCCGCCCGCCCGCACGGTGCTCATCGGCTCCGAGCGGACGGCCGCGACTCTGGCCGCGCAGCTCCACCTCGTGGGCGAGCCGAACCCGGTCGGGTGCCTCCTGCTCCCCGTTCCGGGCGAGGGGGCGGCCTCGCTCCACACGCCTGCCGGGCTCCGCCCGCCGGTGCTGGCGCGCCCGTCGACGCCCGCCAACCTCGAGCCGTTCCTCCGGGAGCACGGCATCACCCGGGCGCTGGTCTGCCTGCCCGGCTCGGCCGCGGACCTGCTGGGGCAGGTGCTGGGCGAACTCGAACGCCTCGGGATCGAGGGGGTGAGCCTCCAGCCGCTGGACGAGGCGCTGCGGCGCACGCCGCGTCCGGTCGCCGTCGCGCCGCCCTCGCTGCCGCGGGAGATGGACTACGCGGCCCTGATCGGGCGCGAGCCGCGGGCGATCGACCGGCGGGCCGTCGCGGGCATGCTGACCGGACGGCGGGTGCTGGTCACCGGAGCGGGGGGGTCGATCGGGTCGGAGATCGTGCGTCAGGTCGCCGACTTCCGCCCGAGCGAGATCATCCTGATGGAGCGGGCGGAGAACGCCCTGTTCGAGATCGATCGGAAGCTGCGTGAGCGGTACCCGGAGGTGGCGCGGCGGGCGCTGCTGCACGACGTGGTCGACGCGGAGCGGACGCTGGCCCACGTGAAGCGGGTGCGTCCGCACGTGGTCTTCCACGCGGCGGCGCACAAGCACGTGCCGCTGATGGAGGACCACCCGGCGCACGCGGTGGACAACAACTTCTTCGGGACCAAGGCGATCGCCGACGCCGCGCTGGCGGCGGGGGCGGAGCGGTTCGTGCTGATCAGCTCCGACAAGGCGGTGCACCCGTCGAGCGTGATGGGGGCGACGAAGCGGCTGGCGGAGCTGTACGTGCAGGGCCTGGACCGGCGGGAGACGGCCCGGCGCGGCGCACGCGACGGGCGGTCGACGCGGTTCAGCATGGTGCGGTTCGGGAACGTGCTCGGCTCGGCGTGCAGCGTGCTGCCGATCTGGGCGAGCCAGCTCGCGGACGGGCAGGCGATCACGGTGACGGACCCGCGGATGACGCGGTTCTTCATGACGATCCCGGAGGCCGCGAGCCTGGTCATCCAGGCGGCCGCCCTGTCGGGGGAGGAGGGCGCCGGCGAGGCGCGGCACGCGGCCGAGGTCTTCGTGCTGGACATGGGCGAGCCGGTGCGGATCGTGGACCTGGCCGAGCGGTTCCTGCGGACGCACGGGCGGACGCCGGTGACGCGGAACGCGGGGGAGGCGCCGGCGGCGCTGCCGGAGCACGCGGCCGAGATCGTCTTCACCGGGATCCGCCCGGGCGAGAAGCTCCACGAGGAGCTGAGCTACGACACGGAGAGCCTGCGCCCGACGCGGCACCCGGCGATCACGGCGATGGCCCCGGCGTCCGCGACGGCGCTGCCCTCGCTCGAACTCGAGCGGATGGTGGGGGACCTGGAATCGGTGCGGCGGTGCGACGACCGGTCGGAGGTGCTGGCGACGATCCGCCGGTGGGTGCCGGAGCTGCCCGCCCCGGCGCCGGTGGTGCAGACGACGCCGACGGGGCAGGTTCCGCGGGCGGCCTGAGTCTCGGCGGGTCCGTCCGGCGGCGGGTCGGAATCCGCGCGGAAAAGTCTTGCCCCGCCGGGCAGGGTTGCGGCATCATGGTCCGCATGACGAGCGAGATGCTCAGCCGGAGCGACACCGCCGGGCCCCGACGGATCGACTGGTCCAGCGTCGGGTCGATGATCGGCGTCTGCGGGGCGGCGATCGGATTCGCGGTCGTGAGCGTTCTTTCGGGAACGATCGGGTCGCTCTGGGTGCAGGTGCTCGGGCTGTTCGTCGTGAGCGCGGCGCTCGGGCTGCTGATGCTCGTCGCGTTCCGCCTCGCCCCGGGACGCGTGCGGGGGCTGGTGCTCTGGGGCGGGGTGCTGACGCTCATCGGGGTGCTGATGCTCGTCATCGGCGTCTGGATCGCCCCGGCCGCGGGGGAGGCGCCGGGGGGTGGCGCCGGCCCGGGGTGGCGTGTGACCGCCGTGCCGGAGTGGCTGGCGCTCGCGATCGCGGGGGTGGGGGCGGTGCTGCTGCTCGGGGCGACGGCGCGTCTCGGGCTGTGGCGCCGCGCCTGAGCGCCGGTAGATCGCCCGAGATTGCAGGCCGGTCGGGGCCGTCGGCGCGCGTGCTTCTCCGGGCGGCTGGGGATCTACCCTCCCGGCCGATGCCCGTGACGCTGCCGATCCGCCGCCTCGACGCCCGCGCGTTGCTGCCCGCGTACCAGTCCGAACTGGCGGCCGGGCTCGACCTGGCCGCGTGCCTGCCGCGGCACGGCCTCGGCGCGGAGGTGACGCTGCGGCCGGGCGACATCGTGCGGATCCCGCTCGGCTTCGCCGTAGCGATCCCGGAGGGGTACGAGGGGCAGGTGCGTCCGCGGTCCGGGCTGGCGAGCAAGCACGGCGTGACGCTGCCGAACGCTCCGGGCACGGTGGACGCGGACTACCGGGGGGAGATGTTCGTGCCGCTGATCAACCTCGGGCGCGAGCCGTACACGGTGGTGCACGG